>SAAM01000182.1 GCA_009929415.1 Clostridia bacterium
ATACTCGAATGTGCATTCATAGACTCAGTAGATATAAACAAAATAAATACCCCTCAGAAACGTATGGTTATAGTAAAGGCATACGCGAGGGGCATAATAAGATATATTGGAAACGGCTGCGCTGCTATGTCAGATGCAGCCTTATTTATCTATAATATTAAAACACCATGTGAGACAGCAGCATCATTATAAATCCAGCAGCAAAGTTTCCGGCAAGTATGGCAGGGAATGAATACTTGAGCCTTATGTCAAATACAGATGCAAGAATGGAACCGGTGTAAGCGCCAGTAGATGGTAGTGGAATAGCAACAAACAGAAAAAGGCCTAATACGGAGGCTTTTTTCAGTTTCTGGGACTTTTTCTGGACATGGTTATGCAAAAAATCAGTGAGCTTTTTGAACCAACCTTTATACTCCAGAAAATCAAGTACCTTTCTGAAGAAAAGTATGAGAAATGGAGCGGGAAGTGTAGATCCGGCTACTGCAATCAGATATACAGTCCAAGGACTGAGTCCCATGGCTACTCCGGCAGGGATTGCGCCTCTGAGTTCTATTATAGGGGTTGCAGCAAGCAAAAATACGGTAAGATAGGGATTTATAGTTGTCATTGAAGCTCCTTGTATATAATGAGAATGGGATACTATGTAAAATAACTAAGAAACAGCCATGGCTGCTTCTTAGTTATTTTTATTTATATGAAATTCCTATTTTACTGCTTTGTCAAAATCGAGATATACCTTATCCTTCGAAGCTCTGTATTCAATATCAGCTACAAGCTTGTTTGCGCTTGAGTCAGAGAATATCTGAATCTGAACATCGTAGCCCTTGTAGTCTCCGAGGATATCAGAAAGTTCATCAAGCAGCTCCTCTGTAAACTCTTCGTAGTCTTCTTCAAGAGTATCATACTTAGAAGAACTGTCCAGAATCGTATTCCATGAGCTTATATCAGAATCAGTCCATGTATCGTATGGAGTGAGCTCCAGCGAAACTTTCGTATCGCTCAGTGAAGCCGCATACTCAAATCTCTGACTTCTCTGGAATATGCTGTATGCCCTTGTGTCAAGCTCTCTCTGAATGTCCTTTGCAAGGTCGCTCTTTTCGCTTCTGCTTGTACCTTTAAAAGCATCTCCTGTATTTGTTGAAGAAGATCCCTTGAGCGTTTCAATTTCTGCCTTTAGTTTTGCATTTTCAGTCAGAAGATTATTGTTTGTAGTCATGAGGCTGTTGTTTTGAGCGATAACTGCATTTAGCTGGCTCTGAAGATCAGATGACCCAGATACAACATTCTTGATTGTCACTGTATTGTCAGCATAAGTAGAAGTAGCGATTCCCATCTTGTTCAGAGAAGCTACAGACACATAGGCTCTTCCGTCACTTGTCTTAAAAGGTCTCTGATTTTCGTCATCAACTGTATAGTCCTGCCCGTTAACCTTGAGCTTGAGGTTGTAGTTGACTCCGATATTTCTTGTCATTGCAGGTGCAGCAAAAGCTATAGATCCTGCGCACATTGATGCAGCAAGTATTCCTGCAACGATTTTTTTGTTGTATTTCATAATTACCCTCCTGTTAATAAATAATTTTAAATACTGTTTATATTATATCAGAAATAACGCTTTCTTTTATTACAAAACTGTTAAGTTAGTTATACATGAGAGTTACTTAAATGAAAAATGGTAAGATATATGGTATAATGGGTATTAAGATTTGGTAAGCTTTTGAAGATTTTTCAGAATTTAATTTTAGGAGGAAAAATAATGAAAAAGAAATTATCTTTATTAATGGTAATGATGATGACCATGTCGCTCATTCCATTTTCAGTATTTGCTGCTGAGGACTCAGAAAATGTGTATGTGCAGGACGGGGCCCCAAAAGTAGCGCAGACCTATGACAACGAAGAACTCACCGTGGTGATAAACGTTGGAGAGTATACTTCATTAAGAGAGGGATATGTTAATTTCAAACTTAGTAATGCTTACCTCGCAAGAGTGAACGAACCGATAAGTTACAAGCTCGTTCAGTCAGGAAAAGAGATAACCTCAGGTACAACTCTTAGATTTGAGACGGTATTTCAGAAACCTCTTGACGGGGGCGAAAATGAATTTGTTATGAAGGTAAGCGGGAATACTCTGGAGAACAAGTCAAAAGACAATATAGAGATATTCCTTATGATGAAGCTTGACTTCAGAGAGTCAAAACTCGGAGATGTAAATCTTGAAATAACAGACAGAGATCAGACTGGAGTAAGAAATCATGTCGAGACGATAGCATATCAGGTAGGCGAGATGCAGCGAGACATGAATATAAGAGTAAGTGACGACCAGATGAGGATTGGAAAGAATGGCGGCACTCTTTCTGCATTCATGATAGAAAGAATGGACAGACTTGATTCTGTAAGCTCAAACAACGAAATCTTGATTACTCTTTCTGACGGAGTCGGATTTGGAACGGGTACAGAAGTTACACTTGACAGCAAGGTAATAACTCCTAGATATAACTCGGACAGGACTCAGATGAGCATAACCGGTGTTAACAGCTCAAACAGATTCATAACCGTAGTGCCAGAAATAGAAACGGACAGAGATGTTGAATATGGAAACGTAATGGTAACTGTAGGCTATGAGGTAAGAAACAGGGTGATCCATTCAAAAGAAGCACAGATAGGCAGGATAACTGACAATTCACCTGATATAGAAGTTAAAGAGCAGGGAAAAACTGCGATTCCAGCTATGCAGAGCGGACAGACAAGAACAGTCGAGGTAACTGTTTCCGGTATCGAAGAAACATTCCCTAAAAATGGCTACATTGATTTCAATGTAGATGGAGCATATGTTGTGTTCAAGGGAGTAACTGTGCAGTCTCCCAAGGGACAGGTTATGGTGCTTGGGGAATCAAGTGGAAAAGAAGCAAGAAATCTCGTGAATGGCAAAGAAGTATATAAGGGTGGAGAGTTTACCATAAAACTTCTCGAATCTGCAAACAGAAGCGTAACCTTCCTGATGGATATTACTGCAGATCCTGCTCAGAGCGGCAAGGTAACTATGGAAATATCAGCAGACCATTTCAGCACTAAAAAGGTAGAAGTTGCAGATATATCATCAAACTTCTCGGTGACTGCTCCTATGACTACATTTGGTCAGAAGGGAACATCTTCTAAGACAAATGACATAAAAATAAGGGAATCAAATCTTGGAACGCTTAACACAGGTGATAAGCTTTATTTCAATCTGGACAATCCTCAGATGGGATTTGACATAGCTGAGATGACGGTTTCTGCAACAGGCGGACTTCAGCTTTCTAAACCAAAGCTTGACTCAGATTCAAATATAGAGATAAGTGTGCTCAAAGGTGGACTTAGCTCTGCTTCAACGATAACACTTTCAGGAGTAAAGGTATACTCCCTTGAAACAGTAGTGAGCGGAATTGCAAACCTTGAAATAATGGTTAACTATGACACAATATTTGAAGCTCCTTATGTTACCATACTCGGAATGGCAAAGACTATGACAGTGTTCAAGATAGGTGATAAGAACTATACGGTATCAGGCCTTGTTAAGCAGGCTACAGAAGCACCATATATAAACGCTGGATATACTATGCTTCCAGTCAGAGCTCTTGCTGACGGACTTGGACTTTCATCAAACTGGAACAATGAAACAAAGACAGCAACTTTCTCTGACAAGACAAGGACAGCTGTCGTAAAGCTTGGTGCTACGGAAATGACGGTAAATGGAGTATCATACAGGCTTACAGTGCCAGCTGAAATAAAGAATGGTGCAACGATGATAGAACTCAGATCACTTGCAAATGCATTTGGCGTGAGCATAGCCTGGGACAACGCTCAGAAAACAGCTACTGTAACAAATTAATCAAAAAATGTAATTGACCTGTAATACAAAAATGTAGTATGATATGGTATAATGATTTAA
>SAAM01000183.1 GCA_009929415.1 Clostridia bacterium
ATCCTTCCCTGCCTTCAGATGCTTGGGGATATCCTTCTCATCGTAGCGAGCTTCACCCAGCATTTCCAAGTTTGGATATACTTTCTCTATGAGTTTCTGGAATCCGTTCGAGATCCTTACTTTCCTGTCCGATACCTGGGTCGGAACATCATCGCCAGCAACAAACATCTGGGCGTTCCCCAACAGTTCTGCAGCCTGTCGCTGTATCTGTTCATACCGCGCCTGGTTCTGATGGCTTTTGTCCGTGACAATGGCAATTTCCTCTGGAGTCCTTCCATTGGAACTATTTTGTTTCACATAGGTATCAGTCTGCAGATACAGTCTGTTGTCCTTGTAAAATCGGTCATCGTCAGGGATCAAGACGACAAGATCATCTCTCTGCAGGCTCATAGCCCTCAAGGATTCCTTGGCTTGGCTTTCGGTAATGATATGGATACCAAGCTCATACTCCTTGCCAAAGGATTGGTTGTCCAATCGCTTGGTAAAGGGAAAATCCTGTCCATTTCTCTCATACTTAATCTTGCTCATTCCCAGAGCAGAGGTAAAGAAGATATTGGATATCTGCTCGTTGATTGCTTGAGGGTCAACATCAGTCTGTTTGATGTCTTCTTCTATATCCCGCTCTTTATCCGTGAGATACTCATAGATATCCTCATTGCGTTTGATGTATGTCTGTTGTTCAAGCGTGCTTAATGCCTGGTCAACCTGTTTTCTCAGGGCTATAAGATCCTGGTCAAAACGCTCTATCAGGAGAACCGTCAGATTTCTGGGAGTTGACTGGAACTCCTTTACATACTTCACCAGGAAGAGCACCTTAAGAACCTTCTTGGTGAACTCGTCATCCATCTGTTGTTCTGACTGGGTTACTCCCCAGAGAACTTGGGACTTTATGACTTCGCGCACACCTTCGAACATCAAGTTGAAGGTAGCCAGCTTGCCAACATCTTGCGTGGCGATCCGCTTAACGACATCTTGGAATACCTCCAACATGGATCGCTCCCCTACCGATTGATATTGACCGGTAAACGCATCATGCTTGGAAAGATTTTGGATAGCTGACTGGAACAAGGTAAACTGATAGGGAATGAATGGATAGGAACTGACGAAATGCTCCCGATCCTTGAAATTTCTGTATTTCTTGGCACCATCGGGAAGATCAAATAATGTCTTAAGATTGTTCTGCTGCACCCCGTACAGGGAATCGAGCATATCCTTTCCCTTGTTGTTCTTTGCCAGCAATCGTAGCCTGATCACTTCATCAACGTTTGCGCTGGAGAGATTCACCTTGCATTTGAACCTTCCCTGTATCTTGGAAAAGTCATTCCCTGCTTGTTTTGTCATCTCACCAAGGATGGAATCCATATCCTGCTGAGCGGTAACAATAATCCAAGCTCTGCCCTTACAACGGGTAGCAAGACTTTCAGCAATGGTCTGCAAATCTGTCATCAACCGCACATTATTTGCAATGTACTGCCCAACTTCATCCACAAAGAAATTCAGGCGAAAGTTCTTGTCTTGTTTCTCGATGTATTGGTTAACCAGATTAGCAAAATCCTCGATGGACATCTGGTGATGCGTGCGATACTTTTCCAGAATCTTACTTGCTTCCTGCTCACTGGCACCTGTTGTCTGTGCATAGGCCTTTGAAATGTTCCCAGATTCAAAGAGAGGTCGTTCCCTACCTGTAAGCCAGTCTTTCTTGGCGATGGTCTTATAGGCCTCCTTGAAGGCCTCATAGGAACCACTGTTGTCCAGATCTCGCTCGAACTGGGCGATGTACCCCTGTTTACCGAAGTAACCGCACATCTCATCAAATACCTTGATGAACGTGCTGAGCAGTGCATCAGAATGGTCCTTGTTCACGATATTCGCTTTCTGGGCAATGTTGAACAAGATGCTTTTGGAAGGAATTTTGCATGCTTTGTCCAGATTACTCTTGAAAATTGCATCAGTGTTAGTTTTTGGGAGAAACAAATCAAGCGCATGGTGGCCTTCTACCACTCGATTCTCTAAAAGTAGCGCAAGCATTTTCAGAAGATGGGATTTACCTGAACCAAAGAATCCTGAGATCCAAACACCATTGACTACCTTGCTATCAAGATACTGATTAAGAAACTTGTCCAATGCTTTTCGCACTTCATCAGTGATGACATATTCCTCTATCTCCGTAAGAAGGCGGAGATCATCATCAGCCTTGATCACCCCGTCTATATGTCTGTCTACAGGCTTTAAAAAGATTTCTTGTATGTTCATCATCCACTCCCTTACGGTTCATATCGGTATATGTTCATAGCTCGATAATATTTATCATCCGGTAGCATTTCAAAAAGTCTTAGTGCTGCCCCCCCATGGAGCGTCTGTTTATAGTGCCCTGGGAAGAACATTACCAGTGGTTTTGTGTAGAGGTGTCTTGCCAGGTTTTCCAGAAGTGCATGGGTTCTCACATATGGATATACTTCCCCAACTCCTTCCAGAAACAACACATCATACGATCTGTCATGTAGCTTTTCGTTGATTGCCGGGGCTAGATGAAATTCTGCATCAAAGAGTAGTTGGAATTGTTCCAGGAGTAGATCCTTTGGATACTCCGCTTCATTCTCTATCACTTGTTCCCACAAGCCTTCTTCCCGCTTCAGCAGATCAATACAAAGATCATAGATATTGATGCGAACAACCTGAACCCCACGGTGCTGGAGTTGAATCGTGAGGTTGTCGATTGCCTGATACATTGCCTCTGTTTCCTCTGGGTGGAAGGGACAGATAAAAAACGGTACTTCGTTTCCCACCCCTTCCATTGCCAGAAATCGTTTACCAGACATGGTTTTCACCAGATGTTCAAAGCGTACAGGCAATGGTTTGTTCTCAAGATCGGGAATCATACTCGTCTCCCTTTGTTGTCTATGGTTGTGAACCAACGTATTTCGTTGGGATTGTTCATCAGTATCATATTTTGAACCAAAGGACTAAGCATAACAGTATTGATGTAGTTGTCCTTGGTTATTAATCCAGCCTCACGCATCATCTTGAAGAGTACTGAGCGTAGCTTAATCTTGGTAAGGTCACTGATGCGATCCACTTCAGGATGGTCGACAGCTTTATGTTCCCAAAAAAGATTGAATTCATCTGTTCCTACTTTTTCTTTCAGGCTCAGGTACCGTTCATGTACAACTTGTACGTAAAAATCAGCGATGAACGCATGTCTTCTGCAGATTGCCAGCCAAAGGAGATGACGCTGGTCTTGATCTGCAGAAGTCCTGAACAGTGACAGTTCTTTTTCAGAGAGCAAGCGCAACCGAGGGATGACTTCTCTGATCATTCGCTTTGCGGAGCTGATAACACGTACCTGCAACAGATTCTCCCGGATTACCAAATCCCTGGTCTCACTCCAGTCATTACTGGATGTATAGGCCTTTGCAATGACCTTGGATTCAAGCAAGCACAATCCACCTATGGAGAATGACATGATGTATGGACTATCTTGAGGCATGAGCACCTTTCCTTTCATGGGCTACCAACAAGAAGGGATGCAACCATAGGCTCATCCCCCTTTTCAAGCACATATCTTCAGCAGCCACACAAGTTCGCATTGGTTTGGTATCAATACTAACAGCTATTATACCCTTGCTCATACCCAAATCAAAGGAAAACCTGAAAAAACACCAATTACCTGTTAATTTGAGGACAAAAGGAAAAGGAATTAATTGCGAATAGTGCGAATAGAGTGATTTCTTGTACTAATACCATAGATTATATGCTATTCTGAATAATACGTATCATGAGTTTGGCTATATTGCTTTTTTGGGCAATACCATGAATTAGAGAGCCAATTTCAAAATGGCCAATCAGCTTATAAATATGCATCCAGCTCTGTATGATAATGCAATTACATCCAGTCCTGGCTGTTGAAAAGTCAAACAA
>SAAM01000015.1 GCA_009929415.1 Clostridia bacterium
CCGAAAAACGGGTCCACATCAAGACTTCGACTTTAGTCGAGGGTTAGTTGACAAAGCCTTTCTCAGCCATGGTCGCCAGATCGTGGCTTTTTATTCCGTAATCTGAAAGCGTATAGAGCCTGGAGCCTGACCAGATTATGCGGCTGACATTTTTGGAGGTGTCATACCACTTCAGAGCGCTGTCATCAATCTCGGGCTGCGTAAGATGAGTGGAGGTGCCCCGCAGAACAAAGCCGGTCGATGGATTTACGCTGTATACGTAAGCGCCCTGGAAGCTGAAGCGGTTTCCCGTGCCGGAGCCGGAGTACAGCATGACCGGAAGTGCGAACAGGTTCTTGTCTTTTGAGAAGAGCAGTGCCCTGTGGTTGTAGAGCACCTCTGAGTAGCTTCCGGAGCTGCCAAGCAGGATCCTGCTTTTCTCAACCGGCTTGCTGACGTCGGTCACGTCGAACATGGCAATCTTGAGGCCGCCCACTACAGGCCCATTAGCCGTTTCGATGATGTCCTTTCCGAATCCGATTATGGTGTCTGAGTCATAAGGGTGGAGATAGTCGCTGAAGCCGGGGATCTTGAGATAGCCAAGGACTGCAGGCTGAGCCGGGTTCTTGAGGTCTATCACATAGAACGGATCCACCTGCCTGAAGGTCACCAGATAGGCGCGGTCTCCCACGAATCTCGCAGAGAATATGCGCTCGCCGGGCGCAAGGCCTTCGAGCTTTCCTTTGAGCTTCATGCTGCGGTCCAGAACGTAGATGTTGTTCTGGGAGTTATCGGACCAGGTTTCGCCTGATGTGGTTGCAATGCGGTAGTTTCCGTTATAAGCATCCATAGAGAACTGATTGAGCACGCGTCCGGGTACTGACCCCTTGGCGCTGAAGCTTACCATTCCATCTCTTAAGAGGAATTTGTAGAGCTCAGTGGTGTTGGTAAAGCTCGCCGCTGTGATGCCGCCCTGAGCTCTGTAGTCATAGTGGTAACGGTCAAGCGCTACGACCATGGATTCAGAGTCGGCAAAGAGATTTGTGCTGCTTCCAAGATATGCCATCTTGTGCGGCGCCTTATTCATAAGCTCAAGATCGAAGCCGAGGGTAATCATCAGGTTGGACTCTACAGTATCAGGGAAGTACCTGAGCGATTCAAAGCCGATTCCTGATCTGCTCACGACATTTCCACTGGAGGACACAAGCGTATCAGTAAAGGCAGGCAGTACACTCTCAGCGGTCATTGAATAAGTCGCAATCGGCTTGTTCAGAACCATATAGAGACTGCCTTCTGCCAGACGGGAGGTCATGTAGCTGCCATCGCCTTCAAATGTTCTGATGAGCTTTGGCGACTCAGGAGCAGTCACATCATAGAAATATATTCGAGTTTTCGGTCTCATCGGAGGCATCGGCATAATATCGGGCGCGATTCTTTCCGCCATCGGATAAAGCATCTGCCTTGTACCTATGACTATGAGCTTGCCATCATGCAGATAAAGCTCTGAAGCGGCAAAGCCATCGTCAGAGTTGATGGTAGAGATATTTTTCGGGCTTGCTACGGATATGTCCGTGATCTTTATGTCTCCTGATCGCAGCTGATAAAGGGTCTTGCCGTCAGTCTTTACGATATCGGCCTCGTCCACGCCAGCAACCTGAACGTTGGTCGTGCTGTGGTCATTTCCTGCAGATGGCGAGGATTCAGGCTGCGCGGAAGGCATAGCGCCTTTATCGCCGGTAACTGAAGGTGCAGCTGTAAAATCTTCGCGATATGGATAGATATAGTTTGAATATTTGCCGGCATACTCAAGTATAAGCTTAAGCTTTTCAAAAGAATCAACGGTCGGCAGGGCTTCGGTGTAGACGTAAGGCTTGAATACGCTCTTTATTGAAATAAGGTGCTTGCCGGCATCCCACCTGACCTCGTTTCCAAAAGCTTCGGAGATGAATTTGAGCGGTACGAGTGTGCGTCCGTTCACGATTTTTGCCGGAGCATCCAGCCTTAGCAGTTCACCGTCGATGCTTCCGTACGGCGCATCAATCTTGATGGACACGTTCATTTCGCCGTTGTACGCTGTGGCAATGCGCTGCTGAGCGATCCAGTCAGTCTTCAGATCAAGGGCTTCAAATATTGCCTTGAATGGCACCAGGGTCCTGCCGTTTTCGATAAGAGGCGCCACTTCGGACGCCAGAGGCTTGCCGTCGATCTCGATGCGGATGCCCTCTGCGGCAAAGCTCTGATGCATAAAGCCCGGGGAAATGCACATCACAGCGACGAGAGAAAGCATAACGATTTTTTTGATCATGATATCACGCTCCTTTTTTATCATTTATGCAATCTATATACCCTAAATTCCGCATCAATTTCAAAAAGACAGGATTAGAGGGTTATTCAGATTATTTACATTAGAATCTGTGATATAATTTACTATATAAGAACAAACCATATTTTCGAATTTTTCAATTCGGATGTAAATCTAATTGTTGGAGATCGGGCCATGAACGAAACAAAGTATACTGTTGGTGAAGTAAGCAGAATAACAGGAGTTCCAAAGGATACATTGCTGTATTATGATAAGATTGATTTGTTTAAGCCGAAATATGTTAATCTGGAAACAAAATATCGCTATTATACATATGAACAGTTTTGGCATTTAGACATTATTGTCTGCTGCCGGAACTTAAATATCCCATTGGCAACAATCCGGGAGATCCTTAATGCGGATTATAACAGCAAAATCATAGAATCATTGAAATCGCATCAGAAGTACGCATGGGAAATGAGCAAATATTATACACAGGTGGCAAAGGATATTGACTGGTATTCAGAGCAATATGATTTAGTGATGAATGCAAACCCATCAGATTCCGTATCAGTAAAATATTTTCCGCAAAAAGAGGTAATTTACGCAGAAAACGATAAAAACATCAGAGAATATCATGTAAAATTAATGGAAGCAAGCCGAAATGTCTTGAAGAAGACAGATTCATTCAGAAGGTACTCAGGATTTACCATGAATCCTGAAGGTTTGGAGAAAAATAATTTTATGAAAATCGGGGAGTATGTTGAATTTCAAACAGAGGAGATTATTGAAATAGAAAAAGAATATTTGAGGGTTTTACCAGAAGGAAATTATGCATTTTCTATAGTACATGTTGTAGGACGTAATGTGGATTTCTCGTTGATGAATAATTGGCTGAAAGAACATGGAGTCAAACCGGAAGTTGTTCTTGTAGAAGAAATAGGATTTCAGATGTTTGAATATTTCGGTCAGGGATATCCGTGCCTGCTAAAAGTTAAAATATGATTTTTAAATGCTTGACTACTGAGTTACTCCGTAGTTTATACTGTTCATAAGAAAACAGAAAGGAAGGAACAGTATGGAAAATAAAGAAATTATTGAGAAATGGATTGTTGACTACCTTGATTATTACATAAGAGCAAATGAGGTTGAAACGAGATGGAGAGGGCCGGTTGTAGGGATAGCAGATGCTGAGGATCCATTATACAAGGAATTAAAGACAATCATCGATTCAACTCATGCACTGCCATCGGATATTGTGCCTGAAGCAAGGAGCGTGATTGCATTTTTCATCCCTTTTTCTGAGGAGATAGCAAACAGCAATATACCAGGAGAGGAAAGCTCCAGAGAATGGGACTATGCATATATCGAAACGAATAATATGATAAGCGCGCTCAGCACGCATCTGTATGAAAAGATTACAGAATATGGATATAAGGCATCCAATCTGCCGCCAACGTATAATTATGATCAGAAGACATTAAAAAGCGACTGGTCACACAGAAGCTCCGCGTATATCGCAGGAATCGGAACATTTGGCATCAACAATATGATCATTACGGAAAAGGGATGCTGCGGGCGATTTGGGAGCGTCATAACAGACTGGAAACTACAGCCAACCGAAAGACCGCAAGAAGAATACTGTCTGTATAAAAGAGAAGGAATCTGTGGAAGCTGCGTATCCAGCTGTGTAAACGATGCTTTTAAAATCAGAGATGGTGCTGTAACATATGATAGATACAAGTGCAATGAACAGATTTACGATAAGATAATTCCTCAGTGGCCTATCGGTCCGGGAGACACCTGCGGCAAATGTATGTGTGGGGTTCCATGTTCCTTAGAGAATCCGTCCGAGAGGCTGAAATAATACGTCTCAGATGCTTTTTTGAGCAAAACTGAAGGAGAGCACAGGCTCTCCCTTTTAAATTACAGTATTTTATTAAAGCACTGCGTTTTCTATGTCCCTGAGCATAGTATCTGTAGCTGTGATACCGCCCTCGGCAAGGTACCATACGTCCGGAGTCAGGTATACGATGTTGTCGTTTTTGTATGCCTGTGTCTGCTGTACCAGCTCATTATCCATTACTTCGACTGCTGTCTTTGCGCCTTCTGAATTTATGGCTGTGTCACGGTCGAGTATGAACATGTATTCAGGGTCAAGGTCCACGAGGAGCTCGAACGATGACGAGTTTCCATGTGTGCTGTCAACGTCCTGGGCTATATTTTCAAAGCCCATCTGAGTTCCTATAATGGCGCATCTCGATGTGTTTCCGAGAGTGCTGAGTGAGCTGCTTGATACTATTCCCACTACGGCTGATCTGGAATCTGCGGCTTCTGCTATCTTCGCAAGCCTGTCTGCGTAGCCTGAAGAGATTTCTTCTGCTTGTTCACCTAGTCCGAATATGGATGAGAATGAGCTGAGGTTTGAGGCAAAGCTTTCCATGTAGCCTTTTTCATAGTCTATTCCAAGGCAGATGACAGGAGCTATCTTTGAGATTTCCTCATACTGCTCTCTAAGTCTCGTGCCTATGAATATGACATCAGGCTCCGATGCCATAAGGGCTTCCATGTTTACTTCCTTTACGGACCCAAAATCCTCTATGTCTGCATTTTCTGTGTATGCTGTGAGGTAGCTCACTGATGATGATTTAGGGACGCCTACCACTCTGTCTCCAAGCTCCATCGCATCTATCATGTCGAGGGCGGCAAGGTCAAGGACCGCTATTCTCTGAGGGTTCGAGGGAACCACGGTGCTTCCGAGAAGATGCTCCACCGTTACTGTCTCTGATACCGGTGCGGCTGATTCTTCCTGAGCTGAGCCTGCGCATGCTGTGATTGAAAGTGCCAGTACGGCGGCACCTAAAAGTGCTGTGAATTTTTTAAATCTCTTCATTATGATATGCTCCTTTTTTTAATAGTATATGGATAATGGCTTGCCATCTATCTCCCTGATCTCAAAATCCACATTGTAGATTTCTGAAAGTATGTCTTTTTGCATCACTTCTTCGACTGTACCAAATTTCTCTATCTTTCCGTCCTTGAAGGCGCAGATGTAGTCTGAGTAGAATGCGGCGTAGTTGATGTCGTGCAGCACGAGGATTATGGTCTTTCCAAGCTCGTCGCACAGTTTTCTTATTATCTTCATCATATTAGTGGCGTGGTATATGTCGAGGTTGTTGGTCGGCTCGTCCAGGAACACGTATTCGGTATCCTGAGCGATTACCATGGCGATGTACGCTCTCTGCCTCTGTCCGCCTGAGAGCTCATCCACGAACTTGTCCTGCATGTCTGTCAGCTCCATGTAGGCGAGGGCCTCGTCTATTATCCGGCTGTCTTCTGCTGTCAGGTGGTTTCCGCTGTAGGGAAATCGTCCGAATGTGACGAGCTCTCTGACTGTGAGCTTTGCGTTTATGTTGTTGCTCTGGGTCAGTATCGCAAGCTTTTTAGAAAGGTCGCGGCTCTTCCACCTCAGTATGTCTAGGCCTTCGAATTCGACGCTTCCGCTGTCACGCTCTACAAGCCTTGAAATCATGCCTAGCACCGTTGACTTTCCGGCTCCGTTTGGACCGATAAGTGAGAGCACTTTTCCTTTGGGTATCTCAAAATTTACGTTATTTACTACGTTCCTGCCTCCGTATGATTTGGAAAGCCTGTTTATCTTCATCATCTGCTGGTCCTCCTGCTCTTCAGCAGCAGGTACATGAAGTAGAGCCCGCCGCCTGTATTTATGAATACTCCTATGTTTATGTTGAAGTTGAACACGTGCTCTATAAGGGTCTGACCTGCAAGGAGCACCGCCATGCCGGTGAGCGTGGCCCCGGCGATAAGGTATGAGTGCCTGTAGGTTTTGAACATCTGCCTCGACAGATTGGCTATTATGAGCCCCAGGAATGATATGGGTCCCACCATGGCCGTTGCTATGGATATGAAGACAGTCACTCCAAGCAGCAGCTTTCTCACGACCCTGTCATAGTCGACGCCCAGGTTGATGGCCTGGTCCTTGCCGAGCTGTATTATGTCAAGAAGCGCGAGCTCCCTCCTGAGAAGATATATCACGAGCAGTATGAGCACTGCCGCAAACAGTATTATGCCTGAGTTTACCTTGTGAAAGCTTGCCACGAGAGCGTTCTGCAGCGTGGCGAATTCATTTGGGTCCATGACTCTCTGAAGCGTAGAGGTTATGCTCGTGAACATAGTCGCCATGACGGTGCCTGAAAGCAGGATGTAGAGTATGTTGCCCTTTGTCTTTTTGAAAAGCAGGCCATATATCAGCATCGAGGCTGATATCATAAGCGCCAGGTCTATGGCGAAGGAGATATTCTTGTTTGTCACAAGCATGGATCCTGAACCGAGCGCGAACACTACTAGGGTGTGTATCAGGATGTAGAGCGAGTTCATCCCCAGAAGGCAGGGAGTCACTATTACATTGTTTATCAGAGTCTGAAAAACTATGGAGGCGCTGCCTATGCAGAAAGCGGTTATGAGCATTACGGTGAGCTTTGGGGCCCTTATGCTCATGGCATAGTCAAAGTATTTAGTATTCACGGATATGAACTGAAATGCTGTGGCTGTAATTAGCACCAGCGATATCAGGACCATGGTTTTTTTGTTGAGTGCGGTATTCATGAGCTCTGCCTTGCTCCTTTCACTGGATTCAGCCTCTTTATCAGAAGCATTATGAAGATTATGCTGCCAAGTATTCCCACGGTGAGATTTACAGGGATTTCATAAGGGTACATGATGCGCCTTCCTGCCATGTCGCACACGAGCACGAATATGGCGCCAAAGAGCGCGGTGTCTATGAGGTTTGACTTTATCCTGTCACCCTTGAACATGGATACTATATTTGGAACTATGAGGCCGATGTACGGTATGGTGCCTGCGGTAACGACTATCCCGGCCGTTATCATCGCGGCTATCGAGAGCCCTGCGAAGAGCACGAGGCTGTAGTTTACACCGAGGTTCTTTGAAAAATCCTCTCCCATGCCCACTATGTTGAAGTGGTTGGCGAATATGAATGCCAGCACCACGAGCGGAAGCACTATATAGACTATCTCCTAGCGGCCCCTTATTATAAGGGAGAAGTCACCTGTGAGCCAGGAAGAAAGCGCCTGCACCATCCCATATCTGAAGGAAAGGTATTCGGTGAGTCCTCCTATGATGCTCCCGAACATTATACCTGTGAGGGGGACCATTATTATGTCGTTGAATCTGATCTTCTGCATGAAGTATACAAAAATATAGGTTCCTGCTATCGCGCTTATGAAGGCGAAGGCAGTCTTGCCTGCGAGCGTTGAATTGGGAAGGAATATCATCGCGAGAAGTATCCCAAGCTGTGAGCTCGATATGGTCGCGCCTGTCGAGGGCGATACGAACTTGTTCATGCACAGCTGCTGCATTATGAGGCCGGCAACGCTCATTCCTACTCCGGTAAGCACTACTGCCATGAGCCGCGGCAGCCTCGATATCAGGAACACCTGTATCTGGTGGATGTCTCCGCTGATTATCCCGGAAAGCTCTATGGAAATGACTCCTATGAACAGTGAGACTGCAGATAGTATTATAAGTATGGCTGCCAGGGTCAGGGTAAGGTTTTTTTCTTTCATTGCTACCTCCGGTGTCATGCTAAATAGTTAGTATTAACTAACTGAACCTCAAATAAAAAGTTAGCGTCTGCTAACTAAAATAGATTGTAACATGTAAGATATTTATCTGTCAACACAAAAGTAGCAATTGTTACAGAAAAACAGCATCTCATGTTTCTCTGAAACAGCGCAGGAGGCCTGTTATAGACGTATGTTATAAAGTCTAAAGAAAATATCTATAAGGTGTTTTTTCTGTGACATTCAACTGAAACGCCGGATATGATATAATTAAGAAGTTTATGTAGAAATTCCATCAGGAAGTACAGTTTTTGCGAATGGAGGCTTTATGAAGATTTTGTTTGACTGCGACAATACCTTTGGAGTAAGCGGATGCGATGTGGACGATGGGCTCGCGCTGCTTTATCTTCTCGGAATGGATGCGGAGATAGTGGGGATAACCGCTACATATGGAAACAGCGACCTTGATACGGTCTTTTCAAATACCCGCCTCATGATAGATGAACTGGGACTGGATCATATTCCTCTTCTTCGGGGAGGCGCCTGTGAGGGCGATTATGAAAGCGAGGCTTCGGATTTTCTTGCGGAGATGGCAGATCGCTGCAGGGGAGAGATATTTCTGCTTGCGACAGGATCGCTCACGAATGTATACGGAGCATTTCTTAAGGATCGGAGCTTTTTTGAAAACCTTGCGGGTGTGTGCCTCATGGGAGGCATAACGCAGACTCTGTATATAAATGGAAAGATAATGAATGAGCTCAACTTCTCCTGCGACAGCTCAGCGGCGCTCGGGGTCATAAGGGAGGCGAAGAATCTCAGCATAGTGACGGGAAACAACTGCCTGAGGGCGTTCTTTTCTCATGAAGGCCACAGGCAACGTCTCGGCGGCTCGAAGACTGGGACTGCCAGATACATCGACGAAAAGACGTCGTACTGGTATGACTGCATGAAGAAGTACGACATAGAGGGCTTTTATAACTGGGACGTGGTTTCTGCAGCGTATATAATGAAGAGGGAGCTTTTTGAGGACTCTTTTTGCGTGATAAATCCGGACGAGGACTCTATGAAATCTGGAAGGCTGCTTGGAAACGGCGCGCCGGTAATGGTCAATCTTCCTATTATAAGGGATTCTCAGGTTTTTGAGGATGAGGTATACAGGGCTTATCTCAACGTAGATATGAATTAAAGCATGGATATTGATAAGCTTATACAAAATTATGAAAAAGAGAGGAAATAAAAGAAATGAAAAAAAGACTTATGGCGATTTTTACTGCGGCGGTGATGGGCGTGACGCTCCTTGCGGGCTGCTCAGGAACAGGTACATCCGGTGATGCCGACAAGGAAGCAGGTTTTGACGCTTCGGCGGATTTTGAGCAAATAACAGAGCAGGCAAGAGGCACTAAGGTGACTTTTTACGGCTGGGGCGGAGATGACAAGCGAAATGAATGGCTTGACACAGTGGTGGCATCCTCGCTTAAGGAAAACTATGACATCACGCTTGAGAGAGTTCCGATGGACATCGATCAGATACTGTCAAAGCTTTCCGGAGAGAAGCAGGCAGGCACTGAGGCAGGTTCTGTGGACGTAATCTGGATAAACGGCGAGAATTTCTATTCTGCGAAGGAAAACGGGCTGCTGTTTGGACCTTTTGCAGAGCAGCTGCCAAACTACAAGAGCCTTGTAGATGCTCAGGATGTTGAGAATCTGTATGATTTTGGATATCCTGTGGAGGGATTTGAGGCGCCATACGGAAAGGCGCAGCTCGTGCTGATGAATGACAGTGCGCTTAACCCTGAGACTCCAAAGAATACAGCCGAGCTTATGGAATATGCAAAGAAATATCCTGGCAAGGTGACATACCCTGCGCTGCCTGATTTTACAGGAAGTGCGTTTGTAAGGAACGTTATTTATGATATATCAGGACATGAGATTTTTGCTGACATGGAGGCGGACAAGGAAACTGTAAGAGCTGCGATAGCTCCTGCAATGGAGTATCTTAAGGAGCTGAGTCCATATCTGTGGAACCAGGGCAAGACTTATCCTGCGTCCTCGACGCTGATGGATAATATGTTCGCTGACGGAGAGCTTGCCATAAACATGAGCTATTCACCTTATTCTGCGGCGCTCAGCATAGCGGACGGGGTTTACCCTGCTACGGCTAGGACATTCCTGTTTGAAAATGGAATGATAGGCAACACGAATTACATGGCGATTGCACAGAATGCTCCCAACAAGGCGGGGGCGATGGTGCTCATAAATGAGATACTGTCTGCGCAGATGCAGGCGAGTCAGCTTGATGTCCTGAAGACTCTTCCGGTGGTTTCGCATGAGCTGCTTTCTGATGAGGAGAAGGCGCTTTTTGACGCGGTGGATATTGGAGAAGGAACGATAGCTCAGGACGAGCTTCTTTCAAAGAGGCTTCCTGAAATGCCTGCAAAGCTTGTTCCGATAATAGAAGAAATCTGGCTCGAAGAGGTAGCGGGGCAATAATATCTGCCCGGCTGCATGGAAGGAAATATATATGAAGAAACTGTATCCATATCTTCTCCTGTCTCCGCTTATATTTCTGGGGGCAATATTTGCTCTGGGTGTGTGCAATGCGCTCATCCAGAGCCTTGGATATATACCGGCGTTTGAGATGAAAGAGCTCACGCTGGATTATTACAGGGCAGTTATTTCTGACCCTGCGCTTTTTGCGTCTGTGAAGACGAGTCTTCATACGGCTCTCATATCATCTGTAGTTTCAGTGGTGGCCGGGGTAGCGCTCTGCAGCGTTATCGTATCCTCAAGAGGAAGGTCATCTCGCAGGATTTTTGCGGGGATGACTGACATAATAAGGATTCCGATACTTGTGCCGCATACTGTTGTGGCATTTTTTATCATAATAATATTTTCCCAGAGCGGGCTGCTTTCGCGGCTTATGTATGCGGCAGGGCTGGTATCGGCTCCGGAGGATTTTCCGATGATTCTTTTTGGAAGGGACAGCGCGGGGGTCATAATCGGATATATATGGAAGGAAGCGCCTTTTGTGGCGTATTTCGTGATGTCTTTCATGTCGAGCATAGATGACAGGCTGGGAGAGGCTGCCAGAAACCTGGGAGCGAGTCCTCTGCAGTCGTTTTTCCATATCGTGCTGCCGCTGTGCCTGCCGGTAATAAACAAGGCCTTCGTGATGATATTCGCGTTCGCGTTTGGAGCGTATGAGCTGCCGTTTCTGCTGGGAGCGACAACTCCGCGAGCGCTTCCGGTGCAGGCATATATAGAGTACATGCATCCGGATCTGCGGCACAGGGCATATGCTATGGCGATGAATGGCATAATACTTGTGATCACGCTTGGGATTTCGGTGATATATTACTGGCTGACGAAGAAGGCGGAGAGGATCGAGGGGAAGCATTATGAATAGGAAATTATCAGGCATAAGGGAAAGCAAGGCTGCGAATATGGTGCTTTACTTTGCCGCGCTTTGCATAACGGTTCCGCTTCTGATACTTCCTGTGTGGATATTCTTTGGAAGGTGGCAGTGGCCGGAGCTGTTTCCATCGGCATTTTCGCTGAGGGCGCTGAAGAGTATGTTTTCGGATGCAGGCATGGTGGAGGTGCTTTTTTCGAGCGTAATGCTGTCAGCCTGCGTGGCCATTCTTGCTACCTTGACGGGTATAATGGCGGCCCGGGCGCTGGTGCTCTATGATTTCAGGGGAAAGAAGCTGGTCTCGTTTTTCAGCATGCTTCCCATGATAGTTCCTTCGGCGTCTTTTGCGATGGGGGTTCATGTGGTATTTCTGAGGATGGGGCTTGGAGATACCTGGACTGGGCTTCTGCTGGTGCATATGATATATTCGGTGCCATATACGGTGAGCATTATGACGGACATAACGGCCATGGCGGGAGATCGGCTGGAGCTTCAGGCTCAGGTGCTGGGAGTGAGTCCGCTGAAGGCTTTCTGGCATGTCAGCCTTCCTGTTATGATGCCGGGAGTATTGTCGTCTCTCAGCATGGCGTATATAGTATCGTTCAGCCAGTACTTCCTTACGCTGCTTATTGGCGGAGGAAGGGTGAGGACGCTGTCGGTAGTGATGGTGCCCTATATACAGAGCGGGGACAGGACTGTGGCATCGGCGTATGCTACGCTTTTCATAATGACGCTGATGATTGTATTTGGAGTGATGGAGTTTTTTGCGAGGAGGAAATATGAACAGGCTTTTGCTGACTGATATAAATGTAGAGCTTGGAAAGAAACGTATACTGAAGAATGTCAGCCTTGAGGTAAAGACAGGGCAGCTGATATCTCTTCTGGGATCTTCTGGATGCGGCAAGAGCACTCTGCTCAAGACAGTAGCCGGGATTATAGAGCCGTCCTCGGGCGATGTGCTTATAGATGGAAAATCCGTGCTCGGTGTGCCTGTGCACAGGAGAGGGGCTGTCATAGTGTTTCAGGACCTGAGGCTTTTTCCTCATATGACGGTGGCTGAGAACGTGGAGTTCGCTCTTAAGATGAGCGGCATGAAGAAGCAGCAGTACCGTGAGATTGCAAGAGAGCAGCTTGAGAAAGTGAGGCTTGAAGGACTTGAGGACAGGAGGATAAGCCAGATATCCGGAGGGCAGATGCAGAGGGTAGCTCTTGCCAGGGCTTTTGCCGTAAGGCCGTCTGTAATGCTTCTGGACGAGCCTTTTTCTAGCCTTGACGAGGAACTCAGGCTTGAGATGGGCAATCTGCTGCTTGAGCTTCAGAGGGAATCTGAGCTCACTACTGTGCTCGTGACCCATGATACCCAGGAGGCGAGAAGGCTCTCTGATGCTATAGCATACATGAAGTACGGGGAGATAGTAAGATATGAAGAAATCAAGGGATGATGATTTTGAAAAAGGGCGTAAAAAAACACCAGTCGATTCGACTGGTGTTTTGATGTCAATTTATGATTTTGAAATCTGTGATTACATTACTCTTACTCCGTGTGAGAAGTTTCTGAACTGTGACATCGGAGATATCTTTACGCTCTGTCCAGGCTGAGGTGCATGGATGTATGATCCTCCACCTACGTATATTCCTACGTGTCCCGGTCCGTAAACAAGGTCACCCGGCTGAAGGTTGGCTCTTGATATTCTCGTGCCTGCTTTTGACTGTGAATATGATGTTCTTGGAAGTGATACTCCCAGCTGTCTGTATACATATGATGTGAATCCAGAACAGTCAAATCCTTTTGGGGTAGTTCCGCCCCATCTGTATGGAGTTCCCAGATACTGCTTTGCGATTCCTACTACTCCGCTTGCAGTGCTCTTTGTTCCGTACAGTACTATTTTATCCTGTGGCTTTTCAACCACTTTCTGTGTCAGTACCTTGTTTTCTACTACGCTTCCGTTTACCATTGTCACGAGACGGTTTACTTCTCTGACTCCGGATTTTCCTTCTGTCTTGACTTTAGTCTGTCCTATCTTCATGGTAGGGTCTGCTACTTTTTGTACTCCAGGTGCTACTGCCACTGTTCCTTTTTCTTCGTATGATGTCTTTATGTCAAAAAGCTGTGCTATGGTATTTGTCTCTGGAACGAGGCTTCTGGTGAGCTTGGAACGCGATACTGCCGCGCTTGGGTTCACTTTTGAAAGTGCTTCGTGTGATTCAAGTATGTTTTCTTCTGAAACTTTTTCAAGCTTAAGTATTTCTACGTCCTGTATAAAGTTTACTCTTACATTGCTTATCTTTGATGAATCTGACTTTACGACGTAGGGTTGTTTTACAGCATTAAGTACTTTTTGTGCCGTTTCTTCGTCTTTTACTGCCATTACTGCCTTGCTGTCAGATTTGATGATATATGCAGGCATCCTGATGTCAAGCGACTGTTCAAAATTCTGCTTCATTACATCTGTGCTGGTGAATTCTTTCTTATCCATTTTTCCCTTTTGATATGCTACACTAAGGTCGTATGTTGCGGCTTCACCTTTTTCATCTCTTATTTGTCTGTTAAAGCTTTCCACTGTTTGTTCTGCCTGTGCCTTTGTCTTTACGTATCCGACATGTTCTCCATTTGAGATTATCTCGTATCCAACACCAGGCTGGAAGTAGAACAAAGAGCCAACAAGGCATACTAAAGATGCCAGGATGAATAGATAGGGGCTGCGTAAGATGGTCTGCTTCTTCTTAATGGGTTGAAGCTTTATCATTTGCGTTGTCCTCCGTTTCTCTTTCTTAACATTACCAATTATAGCACGCTTTAAAGGCATTGAAAAGCTTTTTATTACAAAATAGTTACAATTGGGGTTTGCATGTTTAGTGTGTCAGTAAAATGGTTACCGGGAAAATCGATAAGACCAACAGTTATGGAATATGACAAAAAGAACGGTGTCAGTTAAAAATTACAGAAAGTTTACAGATATATTATCACATTAAACCGAAAAACATAAAAAATATGATTTTATAAGGATTTTATCCGGGAACGATATAAGAACAGGTATGTTTTGATTTATTGGCGTGTCCATGATATAATTGTAATACTATATTGTAATATGACTGTCATGGAATCGTTAAATTTATTTGATAGAATAGAGTAGGATATTTACAATTATTTTTGTTTTTTGACATGAAAACGTGTAATCTGGAGGTAATATAATGAAGAGATTTTTGAGTATCTGTACTGCGGGCATTGTTTTTCTGGCTGGAGGAGCTTTTGCGACGCCGGGATATGCCCTGGCTAAGGACAATGTGACTGTTATCGTCGATGGAGCGCCGATGACAGTTGTGGGACATCCTGCAGTACTGGATGAGACTAAAGGAAGAGTAATGATACCCTTCAAGTCGCTTTTCCTTGCTATCGGTGTAGCTGAGAAGGATATAAAATGGAACACGGCTACGAGCACGGCAAAAGGGACGCGTGAAGGAATCGAGGTTGAGCTTACTAAGAACAGCACTACCGCGAAAGTCAATGGAAAATCTGTCGAGATGGATGCTCCTCCTGTAATTATGGGTACAAGTATGATGGTGCCTCTGTCATTTGTTGCCAGTCAGATGGGCGGAGAAACGAAGTGGGAAGGCAATCCGGCGTATAAGGTAAACATAAGCATGGGCAACGGTCTTTTTCCATTTGAGCCTTCAATTCCAACAAATCCTACAAACCCTACAAACCCGACTACACCAACAAATCCGACAACTCCTGGAAGCACTGCTCCGGCAAAGGATACTGCGGCATCAAACAGCGAGATCCATGGTACATGGGCTATGCAGAGCATAAACGGGGTCAAGTATGTAGTTCAGTTCAGGGCAGACAAGACTATGGATATAAAAAATATTTCTTCGAACAAGGCGGCAAAGGGAACCTACAGCATAAGCGGAGACAATTTGACTGTAAAATCCGATGTCTTAAGTGGTAGTTTCAAGCTTGAAAAGCATATTTACAATGACACGGTATATTATATGCTTAACAACACAGATTCTTCAAAGAAACATGCAATCACGGCAGTGAGCTATGATGATTTCGCAAGTGTATATTAAAGGAGGTATTATATGAAAAGATCAGTACTGAGTCTGCTTGTGGCCTTTATGGTGCTCGGAAGCACTGTCACATCTTATGCAGTAAGCTTCAGCGATCTTGTTAACAGCAAGGGTGCGCCTCACTGGAGTGCGGTATACATCAAGGATATAGCTGAAAAAGGCCTCGTGAGCGGTTATTCTGACGGCACATTCAGGCCGAACAGCCCGGTTTCGAGGGTGGATGCGATTGTGTTCATGTCAAGGCTCTATCCGGCAGACATAATAAAGGATACTTATGCGGACAACAAGGCGAAATGGACAGCAAAGCTGAATACTTACGGCATTCCGGAGTATGGAAGGCCAGCGATAGTCTTCGCGCTTGAGAACAGCTGGTTTGGCGAGGCTTATCTGAAGGAATTCATAGACTCTTCTACAAAGAAGCAGAAGGACGCTCTGAGATATGAGTTCTGCGTCTATCTTGTAAGGGCTCTCAACTGGGAGACTCAGCTAAGCAATGCGGCAGTAGTGAAATACAAGGATGCGAGCACTATAATAAAGCAGGCGGTTTCATATATCGAGCTTCTTGGCAGAAAAGGCATAGTTGCGACTACGGGAGAATTCTTCCCTAACAAGCCTGTGACAAGAGGAGAGACTGCAAAGATGCTTTCGATATCATACCCAAGCAGTGAGAGAGCAAAGGATGCGTCCGGCAATTCTAATCCGGGAACAACTAATCCAGGAACAACAGATCCTGTTACTCCTGATCCTGGCTCTGACAAGGTAATAATGCCGAGTGGAGTTATCGTTGAAGGTATTATCAAATACGTTGGACTTGACGATAGTAATATGGTAGTGTCAATTGAAGATTCAAAAGGAAATATACTGAGCTTTTCAAACAAGGCGAGCGGAGTAGTGATATCAGTGGATGGAAAGAGCGCCAAGCCGGAGGATGTAAAGGTTGGATATACCGTAAAGCTTTATACTGACAGCACTACCGTAAAGGGAGTCGAGGCTGTCAGCAGGCTGGATATAAACAAGACTGTAAGCGGAGAGATAATAGAGGTTACTTCTTCCTCTATAGAGATAAAGCTTTCAAATGGAAAGACGGAGAAATATGACATAGCTTCGAAGGCTGATGTTGAAAAGAATGGAAAGGATGCTTCGGTATCGGATCTTGCCTCAGGCGATGATGCTGAGATAAAGATAGAAAAGTCCATTGTGACTCAGATCGATGCAGACAGCGTGAAGCGAACTCTCAAGGATGTAGTTATAAAGGGAGTGACCATAAATTCCAACAGCAGCGCGGTGCTCACCTTCATGGATGAAGACGGCGAGATAAGAAAGATGAATCTCTCGAGCTCTTCTGTGATATACATGAAGAATTCGAGGGCGAGCGTATCTGATATAAAGATAGGATATGAGGCTGATGTATACGCAAACAGCAATGAGATACTGGATCTTACGCTGTACAGCCAGACCAAGGGTGAGGTGTTTGTAGGAACAATAGAGGACATAAACACGAGAGATGATTATTTCATGATGAAGGGTTCTGATGGTAAGACAATAAAGGTAATGATGGACTCGGGCACAGATATATTTGATTATATTAATGGAAAGGCGCAGTACATCAGAGATCTTGAGAAGGGTCAGAAGGTCATAGTTACAGGATACGAGGGAATTGACGTAATAGAAGCGACAAGGGTTTCATATTATTATTAATTATCATGAGCTGTATGGTGTTGTGACCGGAGGAAGCAAATTTAGTTTTTAACTTTACAATTTTATATATTTTTGGGAGGACTTATTGATGGATGATCGTAATTTAGCTTTGGAACTTGTCAGGGTAACTGAAACAGCAGCACTTGCTTCTGCGAAATTCATGGGCAGAGGAGACAAGAATGGTGCTGACGGCGCCGCAGTTGAAGGTATGAGAATGGCCTTTGAGAGTGTAAATATAAGAGGCGAAATCGTAATAGGTGAAGGTGAACTTGACGAAGCACCGATGCTTTATGTTGGAGAAAAGGTAGGAAGCGGATTTGGACCAAGCTTTGACATAGCGGTAGACCCGCTTGACGGAACTTCTCTGATAGCAAAAGGTCTTCCAAATGCAATAGCTGTAATTGCAATGGCAAATCAGGGCTGCATGCTAAAGGCGCCGGACACTTATATGGAAAAGATCATAGTTGGACCAAAGGCCAAGGGCTGCATAGACCTTACAAAATCCGTATCAGAAAATCTTCACGCCGTGGCTAAAGCGCTTGGCAAGCCGGTGGAGGCAATAACTGCGACGCTTCTTGACAGAGAGCGTCATCAGGGAATAGTAGATGAGATAAGAGAAGCGGGAGCAAGAATAAAGGTATTCAATGAAGGAGACATAGCAGCTGGTATTGCGGCATGTTTTGAAAATACCGGAGTAGACATAATGTTTGGAATGGGTGGAGCGCCTGAGGGTGTAATCGCTGCTGCTGCTGTCAAGATACTTGGCGGAGACATGCAGGGAAGGCTGTGCCCTATGAGCGAGCAGGAAGTGGAAAGATGTCACGAGATGGGATTCAGCGATGAGGACATAAACAAGGTTCTTACGCTTGAGGATCTGGTATCTGGAGATGAGATATTCTTTGCGGCTACAGGAGTAACTTCCGGAGATTTCCTCAGAGGCGTGGTTTATACAGGAGACAACATGGCTACGACTCATTCTGTAGTAATGAGATCAAAGAGTGGCACTATCCGTTTTGTAGAGGCTACTCACAAGCTCGACAAGAACGAAATACTCAGAAAGCTCATGAAGGCTTACGGGAACAGATAAAGAAAGGGACGTTAATAAAATGCTGTCAAAATTTTTGAAATTACAGAATGGAACTGATATCAGAGGAATCGCAGTTGAAAATGACAGTCATGAGGTAAATCTCACGGATGAGGCTGTAAGGGCCATAGCTATGGGGATGCTTAAGTGGCTTGAGGGCTGTGAGAATAATTCGTGTGACAAGTTCAGGATTGCTGTAGGGATGGACTCGAGGATATCTGGTCCAAAGATCAAATCTGAGATTATCAGGACTTTTGAGAGCTGCGGGGTAAATGTAATTGACTGTAATATGGCTACGACGCCTGCGATGTTCATGACCACAGTCATGGAGAGCTACAGCTGTACGGCTGCGGTTATGATAACTGCAAGCCATCTTCCATATTTCCATAATGGAATGAAGATATTTACAAAAAGAGGCGGCGCTGAAAAATCTGACATAACTGAAATCCTTAAATATGCATCCGAAATAGATCCATCTATCGAGATGAATGAGATTTCCGGAAGGACGACTGAGGCAAACCTGACAGAGGATTATTCGAGATTCCTCGTATACAAGATAATGAAGGATACCGGAATGAGCAAGCCTCTTGAGGGCCTGAACATAATAGTAGATGCTGGAAACGGAGCCGGTGGTTTTTTTGCCACAAAGGTGCTGTCCAGCCTTGGCGCGGATTATACGGGAAGCCAGTTTCTGGAGCCGGATGGCATGTTCCCAAACCATGCCCCGAATCCTGAGGACTCTGCGGCCATGAAGTCTCTTTCGGAGGCCGTGATAAGGCAGGGCGCCGATCTTGGGATAATATTCGACACAGATGTAGACAGAGCGGCCATTGTCGGTGACGATGGAAGCGAGATAAACAGGAACTCTCTGATAGCGCTGATATCCGATATAGTGCTGAGAGAGCATCCGGGCTCTGTGATAGTAACGGACTCAGTCACATCGAACGGACTGAGCGAGTTCATATCCTCGCGTGGAGGAGTGCATCACAGATTCAAAAGAGGGTACAAGAACGTAATAAATGAAGCAAAGCGCATAAATGCTGAGGGAAGCGAAAAGTCCTATCTGGCTATTGAGACATCAGGCCACGCTGCGCTTGAAGAAAATTACTTCCTGGATGACGGGGCATACCTTATAGCAAAGATACTCACGGAGGTATCGAGGCTTAACCAGGAAGG
>SAAM01000184.1 GCA_009929415.1 Clostridia bacterium
TCTTTCCTCTTGACACCGTATATACGTGTCCTGGATTACTTATGCCTTCCGGGATGAGCTTTCCGCCGCCCTGCTCTGGCACTGAAACGTAATGCTCTTCGAATGTATCGACGTCTACATATGAGAAATTCACGTCATAGAATTCCATGCCTCCAAGTTTTTTGAGCTGTTCCTTGACACGTCTTCTCATCTCGAGCGACACGGTGATTATCTCTGCCATGTCTTCTTTGGTGAATGTACCGTCTGGATAAAGCAGCTTGGTAAAGCCTGATATCATCTTTCTCACTGCTATGACGTCTCTCTGATTGAGGTTTGATCCAAATCTGAAGTACTTGTCGCAGGCATCGGTAAACTGTTCTTTTCTCATTTCCTTCATGAATTCTGAAAGATAGTCGGTTATGAATGCGTACTCGTCTGTAAAGAAGTCCGGTCTGTATTTTGGTATCTCCCATCCCGGTATATAGCAGTGCATGCGGTCCAGAAATGCCGTGTCGTTTGCCATCACCTCTGGAAACGGCTCAAAAAGGTGGGAAGTTTTAAGTATCACGTCCACGCTCTGGTTTATGTTCCCCACAAATACCATCGAAGCGCTTGCCGCTTTTTCTTCCTTTCCTCTTGCGAAGGAGCCTGATGCCATATAGTCCTTCATTATCTGAACGCCGTCCTTGTCCTTGAAGGTTATCCCCGCGACTTCATCAAAGGCTACGCAGTCCCACATGCCCACGAGTCCCACGGTCTTGTTTGACATGTTGTAGAACAGGTTTGCGACTGTGGTCTGGCCTCCTGAAACGAGTATGCTGTTTGGCGATATTTCTTTGTATATATGAGATTTTCCTGTGCTTCGAGGTCCAAGCTCGCAGAGGTTGAAGTTGTTCTCAACGAGCGGTATCATACGCGCGAGAAGCAGCCATTTTTCGCGGTCCGTGAACCTGTCTGACTCCATGCCGGTTGAGCGAATCAGGACATTGAGCCATTCCTGCTTTGTGAATTCTTTTCTGGCTTCCTTTATCTCAGACAGCTCTATGTGAGGCATCTGTATGGGAGTAAGCTTGCGTACTCTTATAGGGCTCGCTCTCCTGTCTTCCTCAACGTATTCATACTCAAGCTGAACGATGCACCATATACCTCCGCAGAGCAGCCTGTCATATTCAGACACGTGGCTCGGAGCAAGAAGTATCTCCTTTACCCCGAGATTGGAAAATTCAGCTTCGTATCGGTCTTCCTTTATGTTGAGCTTTGCGGTTATGCGGTCAATTACGGTATAGCTGCCCCTCTCACGCAATATCGAAAGCACCTTCTGCGCCTCATCGGGACGCACAAAATTCTCTGCAAGAATCTTCTTTACAGTCTTTACCCCAGACTCGATTATCTCCGGGTCATCCGAGCTGCAGTACTGTCCAAGAAGGAACTCAAGCACATAGACAGGCACATTCGCCCCCTCTTTTATAGCCTTGGTAAGATCCTTTCTTACGATTCTGCCGTCAAAAAACTGCCTCAGCTTTCTGTTTATGACAGAGTTTTTGTTTTCTGTTTCTTCAAAGCCCAGTTCCAGCATAATATCCCCCTCCCGCTCCTATACGTTGAATCCAAAATCATCCGCAAAAAGTATGTCCATCTTTACTTCCTGCCTTATGACCTCGAGAACATTTTTTTCGTCATATGCAACCAGATAATATTTCCTGTTTGCATCATATTTCATATTCTTGAATGAGAACCTCAGCCGGAATATCCTGCTTGACGCATCATCCGACTTTCTGTCCGCTACATATATGTTATCGTTTGAAATCTTTTCATTATCCCCTGAGATGAAGAAGATCTTGTATGTCGTTTCCTTGTTCACATCGGAAACTGCCTCTGTCTGTATGAAATCAAGATTGGTAGTCAGGTTGGTTATCTTGCTGAGGCTTCCTATGAGAGATATGCCTGCTGATCTGGTCTCGGTATGGTACTTGCTCGTCTTTATGTCTATAACGGGAACAATTATCTCCTGAAGGCTTGCCCCTCCATGAACGAAATTCTGCCCGCCTCCGGAAACCTTGAACACATCGCTGCCCACAGGAACCGATACAACCCTGCGGTCATCGTTTCCGAGTATTTTTCCAAGAGAGATCCCTGCCGCCGCCTCTGCATCGAGTTTCTCATCTGATATGGCAAAACGCCTTCCCGCAAAGCAGTTTTCTCTGTCAAAACCGCTTATCTTGTCGCTCTCGCTGAGCCTGTCCCTCTTGTAGAGGAATCCGTGGTCAGCTGTAACTATAAACCTCACGTTGTTTGCACTCGTCAGACGCTTTATCATCACGTGGATCTCTTCGACAGCCTCTTCACATGCCCTGAAAACTTCATTTTCGGTGTTCAGCTTGTCGCCCCTTGCATCTATCTGATTGTGATATACATATACCACTTCCTGCCCTGTGAATATCTCCTTCAGCTCAGACACCTTCATTGACTTTATGTCATCAAACTGGACTGCCCTGCTTGCACTGCAGTAACTGCGAAGAAGCTGTTCTCTAGACTTGAGGTCATCGCATATCAGACCGTCAGCCATCACCCTGAAATCCTCGCTCATCGAAAGCTCTCTGTGAGGAAGGAGAGCCGACATCCCAAATCTCGTATATGAAGGCACCACGCTCTGCACCACGTTCATTGAAGCGCTGCATTTTTCATCTGCCATCAGCCGCTTGAGAAGGGTCTGTCCAACCTCATAACGAAGCGCATCTGAGATTATGACTATGACTCTTTCCTTTGCATTCTTTACAAACCTGCTGTAGAAATCTCTCTGCAGGTCAAGCCCCGTATCTGCGCCGCTCTCTGCAAACGCACTGCTCCACGCCACGCAAAGAGGATTGAGGAACCTGTTTGTGTATATGTTCTCGACAAGATCCCTGAGATTCTCAAAAGGAGCATTGCTCTCCACCATATCGTAATGATAGTAGAAATATCTGTATTTCTGGTCAAACACGTAATCCTCTTCTATATAGCTCTTCCAGATATCCTGAGCAGTTTTCTGAGGCGTGAATGTCCCTGCCTTTATCAGCTCAGCGGCGTTTTCGATTATATAGTAATGAGAATAATACACAGATCCAAAGTGCATCTTCCTTCTCATCCTGCACAGGTCCCTCACAGAGTACCCGCTCAGCTTTGCGTCCTTATCCTCATGCTCGAGCCTCTGAATCAGCCACCTTATTATATATACATCCGCTTTTCTGAATATCTCAAGCTCCGCAAGATCCTGGGCCCCGAGAGCATCAAACACAGACTCTCCGTTGAGGTCGCTGTAGACCATGTCTGAGAGCTCGTCAAATCTTTCGCTGTATATGACGCTGTTCATCATGCTGTCAAGAAACGCGATTATGCTGCCCGACTTGTGAGAGCAGTAATTCTTCCATGACTGAGGAAGCTCCGCGCCCGCCATCCTTGAAGCGTAGGTCGTGAAAAGAGTGTACACAAGGCCTCTGAGGCTGGGAGATTCGTCCCTGTAGCCGAATGACTGCTCGCACATGTTCCAGAACGAATCCGCAAGATTATATTTTTCAAACTCCGAAATGAACCTGCTGTTTTCGATGTCCCCGTCACTGAGCAGAGTCCTTGCTATCTCTTCAAACGAAACCGTCTTTGTCCTGCACAGAACACTCATCATGGCAGTCTCGATTACGGCCTGGTCGTATCTTTCTATCTCAAGGTCATAGAATCTCTGGGTCCTGTCCTTTGCCCCAAAGAACTTTATGTGCTTCTGGATGACATGCCTGTACTGCTCCTCTATCCCGAGGTCCACAGACAGAAGCGAAGCCCTGTCGGCAAAAAATTCCTTTGAATAAAGTATAGTGTCGGCAAGGTGATTGTCCCTTATGCCCGGTTTTGGAAAC
>SAAM01000185.1 GCA_009929415.1 Clostridia bacterium
ATGCGCAATCATGGAATATGCGCAGAAACCAAAGCCATGCATCAATGAGGGCTTGAATCGGCACAACTGTGCCTAGCTTCAGCCAATTCCTGCGCATTTTATTGTTGGCGTTTATCATCGGATAGATACTGTATATGCCCATAAGGAGGGGCATAGCATGTATCAACTATATGATGAATTGTCGATGAGAATACTGGGCGAAACAATTGATGCAGGAAAAGACAAGCCTTCGATCAGCACCACACGAACAAGTATCCAGAAGTTCCGGGAATTCATGGAAGGCAATGAGCTGTCGTATTCGCCAGAAATTGCTGCATCATGGCTGGAGGAAAAGGTACGCCCCACGTCCAGTCATGAAGTGTACAAGCGGGTTCGTTTTGTTCATTATAGGATTGCAACTCTCTTCAATCCAATGGAGAACCTGAGAGAATTGTTCTACAAGAACATCCAGTCCGATTATGACAGACTGCCATCCTGGGCGCAGGAGATAGTCTCTGGTTTTCTGGCATACTACAAGGTCAAACAAAAATGCATCAATCACTTCAAGGCAGCAGCAAGCACTTTCTTGCTTCACCAGATTCGTGAAGGTCTGGATTCAATATCCAGCCTCTCGTATAGGAGGTGTGCAGACTATTACCAGAAGCATGGCCCGATAATTGGTGTTGGACGCTTCCTGGCCTACCTTGGCAATTATGAGATGGTTGCTCCCTATGTGGAAGACAGTTATCACTTCCTGTTTTCGAAAAGGATCTCCAATATACCCTTGGATGCACCGTTGAGAATGAATGGTACGGGTTGCAGTATTCAGGAATACAAGACTGCACAGACCAAGGCTTATGAGACATTGAAGTCACAGGGTTACTCCAAGACCATAAGGAACAGCTTCCTGTCCTTATCGAACGAGTTCGGGGTGTTTCTTGGATACAACGGCCTAAGGTATTCGGAAGAGACCGCAACATTCTTCATCGAGCATTTCAGAAGATCCGTATCACCCAACATCGATGCTGTCAGGCGAAGCCTTCTTATTATCGGGTATCTTCTCAACCACGCCATGGAAGGTGATATACCGCTTGCTTTCCCAAAGAAGCAATCGAGAGCTTTTCCGGCATGGGCGGAACCGGAAGTTGCGGCTTACAGGGCAATCAGAGAGAGGGCAGGAAAAACCAGATCCACCTTGGATATGGATAGATCTTCACTTGCAAGATTCCTGACTTACCTCGACTGTGACGGGTGCCGCGGATTTGAAGATCTCTCTGTTGAGAAAATCAAGGGTTTCAGTGTCCAGGACAGTCATTCAACAAATGAAGGAAAGAATGCCTACAATGTCAGGATCAGAGGATTCCTTAGATTTCTTGAAGGCAGAGAGCTGCTCCCCAAAGGAGTATCCAAGGCCCTTCCTTCAGTCAACGGTGTCAAGGCAAGACCTGCAGTCATACTTTCAAGAGATGATCAGCGCTGCATCAATGAGTATTGCGAGCAAGCAGAGAAGACAGGTGGATTTCTTGAATCAGCAGTCCTGAAGATTGCCACCCAGACAGGGTTGAGGGGGATAGACATCGCAAGGCTCAGGTGCGATTCAATTGACTGGAACAATCGGGAATTCACCTTGATCCAACAGAAAACAAGGAAACACATCAGGCTTCCGTTCTCGAATGGAGTGGGTAATGCAATTCTGAAATATGTTGAGGAGGACCGACCTACCCAAAAAGTGCCCTACCTCTTCATCAGCCCCCGTGCCCCGCACGGGTGCCTGAGCAAGGAGCAAGTCAACCGAATCGTGTCAAAGGCCTTGAAACGAAAAACAGGATCACACATCCTGAGAAAGACCTTTGCATCAAACCTCCTGAATGCAGGGGTTGGATACGATACAGTCTCCGATGTACTCGGGCATGAAAGTTCCGAAACAGTTGATACCTATCTCAGTACAGCCAATGAAAAGATGAGACAGTGTGCACTCCCTCTTGGCAATACAAGCCAATATACAGGGGGATTGCTATGAACAGGACATTCCAATCCAAGCTCGCTCCCTATATTGAGGGACTCATCAATGAACGACAGACTTGTGGGTACAGTTTCCTTTGCTATACATCGCATCTTATCAGGTTTGACTCATTTATAGTTGAGAATGGCCTTGACAGTGGAGAACTTGACGAAACGTTGTTTACAGCATGGGCTGCCCAATTGGAAACGGAGAACCAGAACTCCAGGAACTCAAGAGTATATGCTGTGTGCGAACTGGCCAACTATATGGAAAGCCTGGGCTGTACTGTGTTCCATCCCTACAAGCTGGGCAGAAGAGAGCGGACAACTCCCTACATCCCAACCAAGGACGAGCTTAAGAAGTTGTTCACCCATATTGACCGGTCCAGAGTGAAACATAAGGCCTTTGAGCGATTCAATATCGAATATCCCATTCTCATACGACTCTATTATCATTGTGGCCTTCGGCTCAATGAGGCCGTCGGGCTCAGAAAAAAGGATGCAGATCTTCGACGTGGGACTTTCTATATCAGACACTCAAAGGGAGACAAGGATCGCATCGTACAGCTTCCCGATGATCTGCTGGCTCTTGTCAACACGTATGATGGGAAAATGGAAAAATCCTACTTGCACGACCGTGAATGGTTCTTTCCTGGATTGTATGCCGACAAACCTTTCTCTAAACACGCAATTGATAAGAAATTCAGAGAACTATGGATGGGAGCATTCCCTCTATGGTCGGGGGAAAGACCGACAATTCATTCACTGAGGCATGCATTCGTCGTGCACAGGATGGATGACTGGGTTCTTGAAGGTAATGACCTGAAGACTCTCATGCCTTATCTCAGTCAATATCTTGGTCATTCCAGTATTGAAGAAACAATGTACTACTACCATCAGCTTGATGCCCGTTCAAAAGCCGTGCGAGGGATTCTTGAGAGTTGCTGCCCGGTGGTTAGAGGAGCAAGCCTATGAGCAGTAAACCCCTATCCAACGTTTTCTTCTTCCTATATTCCTATGATTTTCTTGAGATGTACCTCCCTGATTGTGGCAGGAGCACCCATACCATCGAGTCATACCGTGACACGCTTACGTTGTTCAAGCGATTTGTGACTACCGTGAAGGGCTTGGACATCCGCAGGTTTACGTTCAACGCTTGCAGCTGCGATTTTGTTTTCTCCTTCCTTGATTGGCTCAAGGAAAAGGGAAGCATCGACACAACGAGAAACCATCGATTGGAGGGCCTCAAGGGATATCTTGACTATTGCGCATACAGAAACGTCGCAATAGAGAGCATCGCCAGCCAAATTGAGGCCGTGAAACCTTACCCTACAACCAAGCCGGAGAAACCGGTACTAACTGACGCCCAGATGTCACTCATTTTGAGACAGGCACCAGATGACAGAGCAGGTCGACGAAATACAATCCTCCTGCTCCTGCTTTACGAAACTGCTGCAAGGGTATCGGAAATCGTCAATCTGAGGGTCTCTGACTTACACCTGGACCAGCCAGAATGCTATGTAAAGCTCTCTGGCAAAGGAAAAAAGGAAAGGATAGTTCCTCTGGTAGACAAACTTCCATCAATCCTCAATTCCTATGTGCAGGGATATCCGATCCCTCTTGGTACTGACATCCTTTTCTATTCAATGCATGGGGGAAAACCTGAAAGGTTGTCTTCCCGAAGCGTCGAAGCAATTCTCAAGCAATACGCTGATGCAGCAAGAATCCAGGATCCGACGATCCCTTCGAAAGTACATCCCCATATGCTCAGGAGGAGTAAGGCAACTTACCTCTACCAGCATGGAATGGCTCTTGAACAGGTTTCGACACTGCTTGGGCACTCCCAACTTGAGACAACTCGAGTTTATG
>SAAM01000186.1 GCA_009929415.1 Clostridia bacterium
AAAAGAGGTCATCGACATTGAAGTCGAGAATGCTCTGTACAAGAGAGCGATCGGATATACCTACGAGGAAGTCAAGGAAGAAGAGATGCCTGACGGAAGAGTGAGAAGGACGGTCACAACAAAAGAAGTGGCCGGAGATACAACAGCTCAAATATTCTGGCTGAAGAACCGCAAGCCGGCAGAGTGGCGGGATAAGCAGAACATAGAACATACAGGCAAGGACGGTGAAGCACTCAAGGTAGAGCTTGCCGGAGACATAGCGACATGGGCCAAGTAGTCCAGATAGAAAAACCATATCCACCTCAGGTGGATTTTTTTATGGCACAAAGCAGATACATTGCATATGGTGGATCCCGTGGTGGTGGGAAGAGCTGGGCGGTAAGGACCAAAGCAATGCTGCTTGCATTAAACTATCCCGGCATTCAGATACTTCTTCTCAGACGAACATTCCCGGAGCTGAGAGAGAACCACGTTATTCCGCTGATGGGTAAGCTGCAGGATGTAGCAGACTACAAGAGTCAGGATAAATACTTCATATTCCCGAACGGAAGCCGTCTGGTACTTGGTTACTGCAGAAACGAAACCGATGTACTGCAATATCAGGGTCAGGCATACGAGGTCATATTCTTAGATGAGGCCACGCAGTTTACAGAATTCCAGTTCCAGGCGATCACAGAGATAAATAGATCATCAGGAATGTGCAAGGCCAAATTTGAGCCAAGAATGTACTTCAGCTGCAACCCTGGTGGCGTTGGTCATATGTGGGTGAAGCGACTGTTTATAGACAGGAAATACCGCAATTCAGAGCGTGAGGAAGACTACACATTCGTCAGGGCTACAGTATATGACAACAAGTACATCCTTGAGAATTCACCTAACTATGTAAGAACACTGGAGAACCTTCCGGAAAATAGAAGGAAGGCCATGCTGTATGGTGACTGGGATATATTCGATGGTCAGTATTTCCCTGAGTTCAATCGAGAGCTGCATGTCATACGGCCATTCACGATTCCAATGTGGTGGAGATTTTACCGGGTATTTGATTACGGTCTCGATATGCTCGCCGCATACATTATAGCTGTAGACACATTCAACAATGCTTATGTGATTCACGAGATACATGAGAGCAATCTGATAATCTCAGATGCTGCAAAGAAGATGCTTGATGTACCCTGGGATATCTACTGCACGTTCGCACCTCCCGATCTGTGGGGTAGGTCCCAGGAGTCAGGCAAATCAAGAGCGGATATATTCGCTGATAACGGCCTGATGATGATTAAGTCAAGGAATGACAGGGTAGCCGGGTGGTTATCGGTGAAAGAGTACCTCAAGCCAGTGCAGAATGAGATGGGCGAAATCAAGCCTAAACTCTTCATATTTGAGCATTGCCGTAATCTGATAGCGCATTTACCCGCAATACAGATAGATGAGAAGAACCCGGATGACTGTGCTAATGAGCCGCACGATATCACACATAGCTGCGATGCACTCAGAGGCTTCTGCATTATGAGGCCGATTGAAGCGGTTAAGCCGCCGGATGAGTCTTGGAAGGACGATGACTGGGAGGATGATTTAGATTCGTTTATAAACTATGGAGGTTAAGATGACTGAGATTATATTGCTGGTGATAGCATTCGAGCTGCTGATGGCCATGAGCCTTGCAGTAACATGCATAACCATATATGTATTAGGCAAAAAAAGCTGCAAACAAGAGACAACAGAAATAAACGATGAGTTCATCGAGGAAGAACGCAAGCGAGCTGAGAAGCTGCAAAAACAGTTCGAGAACATGATGTCATACACTGGAAGGGAGAGGGTAGATGAAGATTAGAAAAGAACCGGAGCAGATATGGAAAGAATACGAATCCGGCATAAGCTACAAGTCAGGCATAGATCTGTTCGCCAACGTGAAGAGGAACAACAACTTCTACAATGACAAGCAGTGGATTGGAGTCAAGGCTCCGGACCTATCCAAGCCGGTATTCAATATCCTGAAGCCGGCAGTCAACTACTATGTTTCCATGTTAGTCAGTGACGATATCGGTGTATCAATCGACAAACTGGACGATGTGGGTGATGTAGAGACGGACCGCATAGAATCCATCCTATCAAACGAGATAGAGAAGGTCCTTGAGAAGACTAAGATGTCATACAAGACAAGGCAGGCACTCAAGAGCTGTGCAATAGACGGTGATGCGTGTATATATGCGTATTGGGACGCTGATTACTCTGAAGGTGAAGACTGGGAAGGTCGGATAGAGACAGAGGTTATAGACAACACCAATATCATATTCGGGAACGAACGGTCCTCGGATGTACAGTCGCAGCCGTACATCATCATAGTGCAACAGCGCTTGACTGAGGAAGTGAAAGAGGAAGCTGAAGACAATGGCCTGAACGCCGAAGAAATCGTTGAAGATGACTCTGCGGAATTCTATGAGATGAATGACGAGGACTACACAGACACAAAGTACACCACCGTACTGATCAAGCTGTGGAAGGAAGACGGCACAGTAAAGGCAGTCAAGACCACGAAAAACGCTGTTGTAAAAGAAGAATGGTCGCTGGACATAGGTTTATATCCTCTATCGTGGATGAGCTGGGAAAGTGTGAAGAATTCCTATCATGGAGTATCACCAATCACAGGCAAGATAGAGAACCAAATATTCATAAACAAGATATATGCCATGTCTATGGAGTATCAGAAACAGTTCGCATTCCCGAAGGTCCTCTATGATGCAACCAAGATAGCGAAGTATTCAAATAAGGTAGGCGAGGCCATAGCGGTCAACGGCAACCCTCAAGAGGCTATATTCGCAAATCATGTCAATTCATCCATGAATCAGCAGGCGGTGCAGCTTGTAGATTCCACGATACAGAAGACAAAAGACAGCCTCGGAGTATTCGATGCAGCATTAGGTAATGTCAAGCCTGAAAACACTTCCGCTATAGTCGCAGTGCAGAGAGCAGCTTCACAGCCTCTTGACTTGCAGAAATTGGACTACTATCAGATGGTCGAGGACATAGTCAGGATCATGGTCGAGTATATGAGCGTGTATTACGGCACAAGAGAAGTCAAGCAGACGGTCACTATTCCGGATGCAATGACAGGCGAGTATGTATCGGGAACAGTCATAGCACAGTTTGACTTTGCAGAGCTTGCGGGAACGCAGCATAAGGTCAAGGTTGAAATCGGTGGCTCTTCATACTGGTCAGAGCTGACACAGGTGCAGACACTTGACAATCTCATGGACAGACAGATAATTCCTAACGCAATCCTGTATCTGGAATCAATTCCGGACGGATACATCAAGAATAAGGCTAAGCTGATAGAAGAAATAAAGAAGTTTGAAGCAGAGCAGAAACAACAGCAACAAATGGAGCAGATGCAACCGCAGATGCCGATGGAACAACCACCAATGATGATGTAAACAAGGCTGAGAGGCCTTTTTTTATTGCCCAACCATAGGCAAAGAGGGAGTTTATATGAGATTTAGAATCAATTTACAGCTATTTTCGGATGAAACAACCATGGATTTCGGAGATGCTGACACAGGCACAGAATCAGTTGAAGAGCTGACAGCCGAGCAGGGAGATGACTTCCTGAGCGGACTGGATGAAGCAGAGGCAATGGATGACGATGCAGAAGAAACAGAAGAATCAGAGGACGATGATGAGGCAGACCAGCCGGAAGCAGAAGAATCTACCCAAGAGCAGGGTGAAGCTCAGACAGAAGACACGCAGCTATTCAAGGTGAAGCACCTGGGCCAAGAGATCGAGCTGACAATGGAGCAGATGATCGAGAACGCTCAGAAGGGCCTTGACTATGACAGAATCAGACAG
>SAAM01000187.1 GCA_009929415.1 Clostridia bacterium
TCCCTGCAGGAGTTCAGAGAAAACCTCCGAGTTGCTGAATCTGCGCTCGAGAAGGCTGAAAAAGAAGCTGAGGGCCTTGCTCCGGCAGATCTTGAGCAGGCAAAGGAAAAACTGGAGGGAATAAAGAAGCTTCAGTCTGATGCTGACAAAATGGCAAGAGAAGCCTATTCAAGGATTGAAGGCAACAGGTCTGTCATAAACGAGCTTGAAGATGAAGCGAAAAAGCTGTTAAAGCTTGAGGAAGAATACCGCACAGTCGGAGACCTCGCGAAAGTCATAAAAGGCGAAAACTCCTCAAGGATGAGCTTTGAGAGGTACGTGCTGGCTTCATATTACGAGGACATAATATCAGCCGCAAACATACGATTCGGCCGCATGACGCTTGGAAGATTCGAGCTTTCGAGAAAACAGGAGGTCGGCGATGCAAGAAAAGGCAGCGGACTCGATCTAGAGGTTTTTGACAACTACACTGGCAAGGCCAGAGATGTAAAGACGCTTTCAGGAGGCGAGAGCTTTAAGGCGTCGCTTTCGATGGCGCTCGGACTGGCAGATGTCGTGCAGTCATACGCGGGCGGCATACAGCTCGATACGATGTTCATTGACGAAGGGTTTGGAACGCTTGATCCGGAATCTCTCGACAAGGCAGTCGAAGCCCTCGTGGAGCTCCAGAGCGATGGCCGCATGGTCGGTATAATATCGCATGTGCCTGAGCTAAGAGAACGGATCGATGCGAGGCTCGAGGTAAGCACTACCGCAAACGGAAGCCGGGCTGAATTCATAATAAGCTGATTTGAAAAAATATAATATATAATATATTAGAATACCACTCTGTCTCAGATGCATTAATCTGAGCTGGCGTGGTATTTTAACTTTGTGTGAAATTCTTTGATTATATGGGTAATAAATATAGATAACGTGGATATCTTTTTTGTATTTGACGGAGGAGCTGAAACCCGAATGATAGCTGACGTTGCAAGTCTGATATTTGAAAGAAGAGAATTTTTTGTAAAGCTGATTATAGAGCATCTTGGCATATCTTCTGTATCCATACTGATCGCCGGGATAACCGGCCTTCTCCTGGGCATCCTGATAAGCGAGAAGAAAAGCCTCTCCCCTTTCGTGCTTGGCATTACCAGCGTAATCTATACCGTGCCCGCCATCTCGATGCTGGGGTTTCTGATTCCTTTTTCAGGCATAGGGAACACGACCGCCATAATAGCGCTCACTATATATGCGCTTCTTCCGATGGTCAGGAACACCTATACCGGAATACGTAGCATTGACAAGGACATACTCGAGGCGGCAAGGGGCATGGGCAGCACAGATTTTGAGATCCTCTACAAGATTAAGCTGCCTTTGGCGGTTCCTGTTATACTGACCGGACTCAGGAGCATGGTGGTAATGACCATCGCGCTTGCCGGGATAGCTTCGTTCATAGGAGCAGGCGGGCTCGGTGTCGCCATATACAGAGGTATCACCACCAACAATTCTGCCCTCACTATTGCAGGAAGCCTCCTTATCGCACTCATTGCAATAGCATCAGACGGACTGTTTTCACTTGCTGAAAAATCGCTTTCGAGGAGATCTCATATTTCATGATAACCTTACTGTTGTGAGCTACCCCCGCTTAACCCCAAAGCGGTCTGAAAGGAGAAGATTATGAAAAAATTAAGTTCACTTGCGGTCCTTATGGCTGCTCTTATGGTGCTTGCCGGATGCATGCCATCTTCACAGAGCGATGAGGACAGCATAATAAAGATAGCTGCAAAACCAATGACGGAGCAGTTCATACTTGGAGAGATGCTGAGCATCCTCATCGAGGACAAGACTGACCTGAGCGTAGAGCTGACAAAGGGAATCGGAGGCGGTACTGCCAATATCCATCCTGCAATCCTCAGCGGGGAGTTTGACATGTATCCTGAATATACCGGCACAGGATGGCTTTATGTACTCAAGAAAACGGAAATACCTGATGACGTGACTCTCTACCAGGAGCTCTCTCAGCAGTATATGGATGACTTTGAGCTCGAGTGGGTCGGACTGTATGGCTTTAACAACACCTATGGCCTCATAGTGAGAAATGACATAGCTGAGGAATACGGCCTTGAGACCTATTCAGATCTTGCTGCAGTCTCCAAAGACCTTGTCTTCGGCGCCGAGTACGACTTTTTTGAACGAGATGACGGCTATAATGCGCTTGCAGAACAATATGGCCTTGAGTTTAAGAAAACCGTGGATCTCGACATAGGACTCAAGTACGATGCGATAAACAAGAAGCAGATAGACGCCATGAACATATTCACAACAGACGGGCAGCTAAGCATTTCCGATGTGAAGGTGCTTGAAGATGACAAAGGATTCTATGAGAACTACTACTGCGGCACAGTCGTGAGAATCAGCACTCTTGAGGCTCATCCAGAGCTGAGGGAAATCCTGATGCTTATGGACAGCCTTATAGATGAAGATGAGATGGCAAGGATGAATTATCTTGTTGAGAGTGGAGAGTCAGACGAGAAAACCGTAGCGCAGGAATTTCTGGCTTCCAAGGGGCTGGTAAGCAATGATTAAACTTGAAAATGTAACAAAAAGATATGAGAATCATGCGGTGCTGGAGAATTTCAGCCTTGAGATTCCAGAAGGAGAATTTGTAACGATCATCGGAAGCTCGGGATGCGGAAAGACAACCCTGCTCAAGCTCGTGAATGGCCTGCTTGCTCCCGATGAAGGCAAGATATACGTGGATAACCAGGATATAAGCCTGCTTGATCAGAACAGGCTGCGAAGGCATATCGGATATGTAATCCAGAGCATAGGGCTTTTTCCTCACATGAGTATATTTGAAAATATAGCTTATGTTCCCAGGTTACTGAAAACTCCAAAGACAGAGATATCTGAGAGAGTAGAGGAGCTCATATCCATGGTCGATCTTGAAAAAGAAATCCTCCGCAAATACCCTGACGAACTTAGCGGAGGGCAGAAGCAGAGGATCGGGATTGCAAGGGCGCTCGCTGCCCGTCCCGGCATAATGCTGATGGACGAACCTTTTGGAGCGGTTGATGAAATAACGAGAAAGGTGCTCCAGGAGGAGATCATAAAGATCCAGAAACAGCTGGGCATAACCATTCTCTTTGTAACTCATGATATCAGGGAGGCTCTAAGGCTTGGCCACAGGGTATTGGTTATGGACAAGGGCCGTATAGAGCAGTTTGACCGCCCTGATATAATAAGAGATTTTCCTGTAAATGATTTTGTTCGAAATCTGGTCAGTTCTTCAGTCTGAACTGAGCTATGAGGTCGTTGAGCATGTCAGTCTGAGTCGAAAGCTCCTCTGATGTGGCAGCGGCCTCTTCGCTTGATGAAGCCATGTTCTGTATAAGGCCTGCGATCTCTTCGATGTCCTTGTTTATCTCGCTGACTGCCTCAGTCTGTTTTGATGATGCCTTTGCGACCTGATTTATGGTCTCAAGCACAGCGCCGCTTTTTTGTGATATCTCTTCAATCACTTCGCTCATGGATTTGGCGTAATGATCGCCCTTCTCCGCTGCGGAGGTCGAATTCTCTATCAGGCTGACCGTTATGTTTACCGCCTCTGCCGTTTTTACTGCAAGGTTTCTGACTTCGTCCGCAACTACCGAGAAGCCTTTTCCTGCGGCTCCTGCCCTTGCCGCCTCAATAGCTGCATTGAGCGCGAGTATGTTGGTCTGGAATGCTATTTCCTCTATAGTCTTTACTATCTTCTTTATTTCCTGTGAGGTGTCGTTTATCTCGTCCATTGCGGATGAAAGGTTGGCCATCTCCTGGGTTCCCCTGTCCATGAACTGCACGGTCTCATCAAAAAGC
>SAAM01000188.1 GCA_009929415.1 Clostridia bacterium
AGGAAAAAGTTAAATTGAAAAGCAACAAAAAAAGAAACAAGATTTTAAAGAAACAAAAATAGTTTTAAAAAGATTCAAGAGTTTTAAAAAGATTCAAGAGTTTTAAGAAGCTTTAAGATTATAAAAAAGTGTAAAGAGCTTTAAGAAAATCAAAGAGTTTAATAAGACCTTTAAAAGAATCAAAGAATCAAAGAATCAAAGAATCAAAGATTTAAAGAATCAAAGAATCAAAGAATCAAAGATTTAAAGAATTAAAGAATCAAAGATTTAAAGATTTAAAGATTTAAACAGTAATGGATCCGATTACGAACAACGATTAAAATAATATTTTAGTACTGTTATAGCAGGTTGATATAAGAAGATGTGTACAGTTTTAAATATTAACTAAGCATTTCTGATTATTCAATATTATGGCCGTAAGAAAAGATAGGACGAACAACTTAATATGAATGAAAACATGATTTAAGGGCTGTTGATGGAGTACATCGGCAGTCCTTATATTAGTGCGCAAAAACATGATTGTGTATATTAACGCCCGGATATGATATAATGGATTCATAACAATAAAAAGGAGGATATCATGACATCGAAATTATTACTGTATCTGGCTCTGCTTGCCGCGGGACTTGTGCTTGGAAGGGCTGGAGTGTTTGGAAAGAAGATGTATTCATCGCTTGACCGCCTGCAGATGATGTGTCTGATGCTGTTGCTGCTGATGATGGGGATCAATCTGGGCTCTGACAGAAAAATCGTGGAGTCGCTGGGCACCATTGGAATAAAAGGGATCATGTTCGGTCTGTCAACTATTTTATTCAGCATAATTTTTGTAAACATATATTCAAGATTTGTTGTCGGCAGAGGAAAGCGAGGATAATATGACAAAGAAAATTCTGGCAGCAGTTATAACGGGAGCGCTACTTGGATACTTCGTCGTTCCTGAGGAGTTTCTGCAATACATAGGTACTATAATGGATATCGGGCTCTGTGCGCTGCTGTTTTTTGTAGGCATAGACCTTGGGAAAAACAAGGAAGTATTTGTTCAGATAAGAGAGCTGGGCATGGGTATAGTGGCGCTTCCTTTCGTCGTAGCTGCGGGAAGTATATTCGGGGCCATCCTTGTAGGTGTTTTTGCCGGCTATGCTCCAAATGAGAGCGCTGCGATAGGATCTGGATTTGCCTGGTATACGCTCGCTCCCATAATAATCGCGCCATACTCAGCAGAAATAAGTGCTGTGGCGTTCCTGTCAAATGTTACGAGAGAGGTGACGGCAATACTTATGATTCCGTTTATAGCTCAGAAGATAGGCTATCTCGAAGCCGTATCTACGACCGGGGCGGCAGGGATGGATACCCTTCTACCTGTAGTATCCAAGGCTACGGATCCAAAAACTGCGATTATATGCTTTGTAAATGGAGTGGTGCTCACGATGCTGGTTCCGGTGCTGGTATCATTCTTCATACAGCTGTAGGATCACAGGACAAACAGTATAAATAAAGCAAACGAGTCGGCATTCTCAGAAAATACTGAGATAACGACTCGTTTATTTTTACTGCTGCATTCTATATAAGCAATTATGCCTGGAGCGATTTTATAGCCTGCGCTATTGCAGGCACTACTGCTCTGTCGAGCGAGTTTGGAAGGATGTATGTCTTTGTGAGCTCCTCATCCTTTACCACTGAGGCTATGGCTCTGGCAGCGGCAAGCTTTATTTCTTCTGTGAATGCCTTCAGCCTCAGGTCGAGCACCGCTCTGAAGATACCTGGGAAGACAAGTACATTGTTTATCTGGTTGTCAAAGTCTGAGCGTCCTGTTCCCACTATGAATGCCCCGGCCTCGAGGGCGTCGTGCGGAAGTATCTCGGGTACAGGATTGGCCATGGCGAATATGATCGGGTTGTTCATGCTTCTTACCATGTCTTTTGAAAGCATGTCGGCAGCGGACACTCCTATAAACAGGTCCTTGCCTTTTATTACGTCTGCAAGAGTTCCGCTTTCGCCGTTTAAGTTTGTCGTCTCAGCAATCGCAGCCTTTGATGAGTTCAGGTCCTGCCTGTCTCTGCTGATTGCTCCCTTTGTGTCGCAGAGGATCACGTTTTTTATGCCTGCGCTCTGAAGCAGCTTGCATATTGCGATTCCTGCAGCGCCGGCGCCGTTTATAACGCACTCTATATCTTCGATATTGCTTTTCCTCAGCTTGAGGGCATTTATAAGAGCTGCGAGCACGACTACTGCCGTTCCGTGCTGATCATCATGAAACACCGGGATGTCGAGCTCTTCGATAAGCCTTTTTTCAATCTCAAAGCATCTCGGAGCGGAAATATCTTCAAGGTTTATCCCTCCAAATACAGGAGCGAGCTGCTTTACCGCCTTTATTATCTCTTCGGTGTCCTGAGTATCGAGGCATATCGGGAAAGCGTCTACATCTCCGAATTCCTTGAACAGTATGCATTTTCCTTCCATTACCGGTATTGCGGCCTTTGGGCCTATGTTTCCAAGTCCGAGCACTGCAGAGCCGTCACTTACAACTGCTACGAGATTTCCCTTTGAGGTATATCTGTAGACATCTTCCGGATTCTGGTGTATTCTGCGACATGGCTCAGCCACGCCAGGTGTATATGCTGTGCTCAGGTCATCCTTTGTCTTCAGTTCTATCTTGCTCTTAATAGCTATCTTTCCTTTGTTCTCTTCGTGCATCTTCAATGCTTCTTTATTAAAATCCATATCCTTCTCCCTGATTAATATACTTGCATTTATGTTATCTTACGAAATTCGTCATGACCTTTTTGCGTCCCTGAGGCGGTGGAACGGCTTCTCTTGAATATTCCAGAGACCTGAGCATCCAGATCATGTTTTCACACATTACGTTAAGGATCTGAACGCCTTCTCCGTCCTCTTTTATTTCTCCAGGAGCTGCTCCGTGAATCACATTCCAGTAATTTGAAGCAGGGACTATCATTTCTGAAATCAGAAGATAGTGGTTGAGCTGATCAAATGTAGCCGTACCGCCTGAACGCCTTACTGCTACGAGAGATGATCCCACCTTATGTCTCATCATGTTTCCGTTGGCTCCGCATGTGTAGTAGAGCCTGTCGAGGAATGATTTCATGTTTCCTGCGATTCCTGAATAGTGGACAGGGGATGCCAGTATGACCCCGTCAGCATCCTTGACCTTCTGGATTGCTTCGTTTACGCTGTCTCCTTTTATTATGCATTCTTCATTCTTGTTTTTGAAGCACATGCCACAGCCCATGCATCCGGCAACAGGCTTTATTCCGACATGAAATATCTCAAATTCTATACCTGCACTCTCGAATTGTTCTTTTGCAAGCTCGAGCGCTGAAGCTGTGTTTCCCATTTTGTGAGGACTTCCGTTGAACGCTATGACTTTCATGTTTTTTCTCCTTATTTTAGATTATTATTTTAACTCAGTTCATTATACCACAATTACAAACCTGTTAAATATAATGTTGAATATATTCAAAATACATTTATGTTGAAATATTAATGCCGTAATATTGATACAAACTGAAAAAAAGTTTATAAAACAAGATATTTGTGTAAAAAGTATTAAATCTTTATCGATTCCGTGGTATAATCGTTATATAAACTTATTGAGAAAAGGGTGACTGTATGCTTGGAGAAAGAATTAGAAGTGTAAGAAAATCAAAGGGTTTTAAACTGGGAGATCTTGCCGAAATTACAGATTTGTCATCTAGTTACATATCACAACTTGAAAGAGGCCTTATAGAGCCGTCTCTGACGTCTCTGCGAAAAATCTCGAATGCGCTCAACATTCCTATATATCTTCTTATGGATGATGTTGCGAGAGAGAATCCTGT
>SAAM01000189.1 GCA_009929415.1 Clostridia bacterium
ACAGCCTTAAAAAGCATTTGTAAATCCAAAAAGAAAAATTATATTTGTAGTGATTTTCCTAGAATATGAACCAGACAGAGTTTAAATTACACTCCCAATAATAAAAAGGAATGATAGAGAATTTTTTTTCCGGTTTGCCCTTTTTTGTTTGTTTATTTTGGCTGATCCTGTTTATACTGCAGTATAAGCAACTGGATCCGGCGAAAAAGTTTTTCACTTTCTTCCTGTTGACATGCACCTTTCTTTATTTCTCTCATGCGGTCTATTTTCATCGGTATGTTTATCTCTACAGTCTGATTGAAAGTTTCTACACCTTCTGCTCCCTGGCGGTTTATCCACTTTACTATCTCTATATTTGCAAACTTACCAGCATCAAACAGTTTAACCTGAAGAGTTACTGGGTTCTCCTACCAGCACTGATTCTCGGCGTGCTATCTGTGATGTTCTATGGCATGATGAATGAAGTGGAGCGAATCAGTTTTGTAGAGTATCATTTTTTCAAAAAAACCGATGGCTTAGATTCTCTTTCCTTTGCTGAAAAGGCTCAGGAGGTCAGAATCATAGCGACCAAGACATTGTTTATCATACAGCTGCTACCTGTTTCCTTTTTTGGGTATCAAAAACTGTCCCACTTCAACCGGGAGGTTTCCAATTATTATGCCGACACCGAAAACAGAACCCTGGCTCCGGTACAAAAACTATTATTAGTTTTTATACTGTTCGCAATCTTTTCGGGCACTGCCAACCTGCTGGGCAGAGAGTTATTTATTCGCGAATCGTGGTTGCTGGTAATCCCATCACTCATTTTTGGAAGCATGCTTTTTTTGGTCAGCTACATAGCCTACACTCAACATTTCACCGCGATAGATTTCAGTAGAGAAGCTGATAATGTGTGCAGGGAAGAAACCGAAGCTGAAACAACCAGCAATCACGACACAACCATCCTGAGCAGTCGTTTGAAACAACTGATGGAAGAAGAACAGCTTTTCCGGCAGAAAGATTTACACATTTCCGATATAGCCATTCACTTGGGAAGCAACAGAACCTATGTTTCAAATTGTATCAACCAGGAACTTGGGTTATCTTTTTCTGATTATATCAACCAATATCGCATAGGTTACGCACAAAGCAAGATGACCGATTCGAGAGTGGCTCTCTCCATGATGGAGATCAGTGAACAATCGGGGTTTGCAAACGAAGTATCCTTTTACCGGAACTTCAAGAAAATTACCGGTACCACACCCAATCGGTGGCTTCGCCAACATGCTTCAAAATAACATTGTCCTTTTTTTTACGATTTGTTATTCTTTTTTGTTCATTTTTCAGTGTGGTCATTGAATAAATTTCTTTTCTTGCAAAGGAAAACAAAATAATCATACTATGACTTCATTTAAACAAACCGCAAAAAAAAGGACAAGGAGAACAGGCATCCTGTTATGCACATTACTCCTCATACTTTTCACCACTCAACAATGCAGTGGACCCGAAGAGATTATCGAGCAACCCGAGGAAACGGAGAAGAAGGATCCTCCCAATGAAGAAAAACCAGGGAACAACGACCCGAAAGAAAACACCAAAGTGGATAAGTCGGGAGGAAAAGTTTTTAAAGACAAAATCACCCTCGTTGTTCCGGCCGATGCATTCAATACACCGGTCACCATGGAGATTACAGTACAAACCGACGGTGCGGTAATGGAGGAGTTTGAGGCTTCGCCCTACTACAAGATAAAGCTTCCGCGCAATTTTGCAAAGCCCATTCAATTACAACTACTTGCCGATACCGAAATCACTGAGAATGAAATTTACTTTCGCATTACCACCCCAGGAATAGAGATCAGCTCGCAGCAGGAAGGCAGTTCGGTGATGTGGATCAAGGGAGTAAAAGAAGGTGATTATTACACTGCCACAATGGAGCCTTTTGAAGAACCATCCGATGAACAGGGCGAACTGATTGTAGGTCTGGTAAAAAACTATCAGGCATCGAATGAGCCGGGGAGCCGGGCCATTACTTCTGACAGGAAATGTGTGGTATACGCTCCCCGCTTTTATCATGAAGAAAGCAAAGAGATCGCCCTGCATGTGGAGGAAGCCATAAAAAAGCTGGAAGCTGTGGGATTCAGTTTTGAGAAGCGAAACAGGCAGATTCAGGTGGAGGTGAAGAAACTCAGTAGTGAGTATGCTTACGGTTACTTTATCCCATCCCGTTTCAGCAGTGAATACAATAGTCTGGTTATAAACAGTCTGAAGATAAATGAGAAAGAGGAAATCAAGCGCTCCATCATGCATGAGATGACCCACTTCGTGCAATATTATTACGACCCACGATGGGGCGTAACCAAATCCTTCGTGGGGGGTGATTTTCTATGGATGGATGAGGCTGTGGCAGTGTGGGCAGAAAGCCTTTATGTGGAGGGCATCTCTTCGGTACAGTTGGGTAACCAGTTCTGTCCTCTGGAGGGTTTCTCCCCGTTGACAGGTGAAGAAAAGAACGCGCACGGCTACGGCATGGCAGGGCTGGTCCGCTGGATTGCCGATCGTTACGGTAATGACAAGATAGTGGAGCTCCACAAGCAACAGGAAGCCGGTGCAACCTCTGTATATGATGCATTCGATGATGCATTCCCGGATCTCTTCGTGGAATATGGAATCTTCCTGAAGGATTATATACGGGCAAATGGGGTGAAGGACCTGCTCCAGGGAGTCAGCCGCAACAAGATGTACCTGAACAGCATGAATGAAGTGAAAAGTAAGGAGCCGATTGGATGTAAGCCCTACTCTGCATTTATAGAGCGAATAAACATCGATCCTGATTTTGCGCTACCCGATGGTAAGATCACCCTCTCTATCAATGTGGAAGGCGGTATGGATGGTGGTAAAGGACAGATCTGTGAGCTCTACCGTTACGACAATGAGAAAAAGGAGATCATCTTTGTGGATGAATTTTTTGACTCCTATCAGTATGAAGAGGTAGCGGCACTCCAGGAGAAGAAAGAAATGCTCTTCGTTGTATACTACCATGCCTATAACAAGGAGAGTGACGTGATCATGACGGTGCGGCTGGAGGAGAAGCTGGAGTTTGTTAGCGGGAAAATTAAATTATACATTAACGAGTTGAACAACTACAGCGGATTCTTCACCGCTACCTTCCCCGATGAATTGGTGGTGCCCATCACCTCTGCTACAGGAACAACCAGCTATTCCGGGAACAGGGTGATCTATACTTCAAACAGTAGTTATTCCAAGAAAGAAAGCTACGACAAGGTGGAGTCGGAATGGGAGATCAGTATCGAGATTGATGCAGTATCGCGGAAGATACTAAAAGGAACGGCCCGTAATATCACCAGCAGGTACAATGACCGGGCAGGAGACCCAAACAGGGGTAAGTTAAAGAGGAGACAGACCACCTCTTTCTCTTTTAAGGATATACCCTTTATCCAGGTTTACGCATCAGACGGCAGTTACCGGTTTGGGGCCTCTAATAGTAATGGCAGCATCGGCACCTGTCTAACCTCTTTCAGTAACAAACTGGAGGAGGAAGGGATCAATGGATGGACAACCAAAACGGTTACCTCCTGGAAACCGAATACGAAATGGTCGGTCGGTGCGACCCTCTACATAAAATAGGAAGGGATCCAATGGAAATTGTCAGTGCCTTACAAAGGGGCTGTTCCAAAAGGGCAGCTCCTTTTTCAATTCTTTATGCAGCAGTTTTCTGATTGTAGTTAGGGTCTGCTGAATAATAGATATTTATTCTGAAAATCAGCAAATTAAACGATATAAAATTTGCATAACTGCAAGAAATTGAGTATTTTTACTTCATA
>SAAM01000190.1 GCA_009929415.1 Clostridia bacterium
CTTGCCCTATGTGGGAGGCGAGGAGATAGAGAGGCTCAAGGATATTCTTGGTGATAATAACTGTTTCCGTGGTAACCATATGATCACGGCCAAGGAGCTAGTTGGTATTCTCTCGGACAAGGTTGAAAGAAAACTGACTGAGTTAAGGCAGGAGAAAGAACTACAGCTGGAATCCTATAAGAGAAAGCTTGAAAACATTGAAGGATATTCCCACCTCTCTCAGGATCAGGTTGCATCCATTGAAAGAGATATATCTTTCATCAAAGATCAACTAGCGTCAACAACACAGATCTCAATGATCAATGATCGGTTCAGTAGGTTCGAAACCAACGGATATCTGCAATTGGCTTCAAAGATCAAGGTATGGTCTGAGGTTAAAGAGGACGCACCTAGATATATCCCTGAAGATTTGCCAGATTCTCAACCAGAGAATAAAGAACCACCTCAAAAGAAGAAGCCGCCAGTAGGTATTTCAACTGTAAGACCTCGCTACCGAAAAACGTTTATTGAGAATCAGAGTGATGTTGATGAGTATGTAGAGGCTTATAAGGAAGCTCTTCTTGCAGAATTGGAGAAAGGAAACAGCATTCTTGTTTAGGAAGATAGGTAGGAGATACGAGTAATAATATGAACACCACAGCGTTGAAGAATTTTGCCCAGAAAGCACGTGTTGATCTGATTCATCAGGTTGGAGCCCAATTAAAACTTGTGCTTGCTTCTGACAGCCTTGCCCGTAGGGAAGAAGAAAAAGCTGTACACGAGCTTGAAGCTCGAATAGAGCGAAAAGGAAAAGAGGTTGTTGTTGAGGAAGTAGCCTATACCTGGTTCAATCGATTCTGTGCGCTACGGTTCATGGATGTGAACCGCTACAGTACTGTTGGTGTGGTATCTCCATCCGAGGCCCAGACACAACCTGAGATACTCTCCGATGCAAAGATGGGTGTCTTTGATGAGAACGTGGTATCGAATAAAACCAAGGAGAAGGTCCTGGATCTTCTCTCCGGGAGACTAAAGAGCAAGGATGCTCAAGGGGAGGCGTATCGCCTTCTCCTGGTCTCTTACTGCAACCACTTGAACAGAACAATTCCCTATTTGTTTGAACGCATCACCGACTATACAGAGTTGCTTTTGCCCACCAACCTGCTTGCTGTAAATTCCATTCTTGCTGAGTGCAGGGATGCGATGACAGAAGAAGCCTGTAAGGATGTTGAGGTTATTGGTTGGCTGTATCAGTACTATATCAGTGAAAAGAAAGACGATGTCTTCAAGAACTTTAAGAAGGGAAAGAAGGCAGGACCCAGAGAAATTCCTGCAGCCACCCAGCTCTTCACCCCGCATTGGATTGTACGCTACTTGGTTGAGAATTCCTTGGGAAGGCTCTGGATGCTCAACCATCCAAGGTCGAACCTTATTGCAAAGATGGAGTACTACATCAAGCCAGAGCAAGAAGAGAGTGATTTCCTAAGAATTAGCAAACCTGAAGAGATTAAGGTGTGTGATCCTGCTTGTGGTTCTGGTCATATGCTTACCTATGCCTTTGATCTTCTCTACTCCATCTACGAGGAAGTAGGGTATGATCCGTCTAGCATTCCTTCCCTTATTCTCAAGAATAACTTGTACGGTATCGAGATCGATGAACGAGCAGGCGAACTAGCTGCCTTTGCCCTAAGCATGAAAGCTCGTCAGAAGAGCAGACGCTTTTTCAACAACCCGGTTGAACCCAATATCTGTGTGCTGAAGAATGTGAAGATTGAACCGGACAATCTCAAGGAATATGTGAAGCATGTTGGTATCGATCTCTTCTCTGAGGACGTATTAGCAACCCTTAACCAGTTTGAGGAAGCGGACAACTTCGGCTCCCTCATCATTCCTGCAACCAGCAATGCAGGAGAAGTTCTCAAGGCTCTTTCCCAGAAGAACATGGAAGGAGAGATGTTCCTTTCTGAAACACATGAACAAATCATCACTGCACTCACACAAGCAGATTACCTGAGCCAGAAATACCATGTTGTAGTAGCCAACCCACCATATATGGGTGGGGGGAATATGAATGGCAAGTTATCGGATTTTGCCAAGAAGCAATATCCGAATAGTAAGTCTGATATGTGTACAATGTTTATTGAAAGAAACCTCAAAATGGTAGTCAATCGAGGCAATATAGCCATGATTACCATGCAGAGTTGGATGTTCCTTTCCTCCTATGAGAAGCTAAGAGAAAAGCTGATAAAAGAATCTACAATTACATCAATGGCTCATCTAGGGGCTAGAGCGTTCGATAGTATTGGTGGTGAGGTTGTCTCTACTACAGCATTTGTCATCGAGAATCAACATATGCAAGGAAAGAAAGGTTCCTTTGTAAGGCTTGTAGATGGTGGATCAGAGAGCGAAAAGCTTAACTCACTTAAGGAGGCAATAAAGAATCCTGATTGTGGGTGGTTCTACAGGGTATCAGCAGATGATTTTCAGAAGATACCCGGGAGTCCGATTGCGTATTGGGTGAGTGAAAAAATTATTAATGCATTTATAAATGGAACGCCTATCGGTTTGATCGCCGCTCCACGAAAAGGCAATACTACAACTGATAACAATAGGTTTCTAAGATTTTGGGTTGAAGTTAGTAAAGAGAGAATGGGTTTAGCTATGGCCACAGTCCATCTTATGAAATTAGGAAATTACAAATGGATTCCATACAATAAAGGTGGTGGGTTTAGAAAATGGTACGGATTCAATGAGTATTTGATTAACTGGAGGAATAATGGGGAAGAGATTAAGAAAATTCCTCATTCAGTAATTGCTAATGAAAAATTCTTTTTTCAACCTGGTCTTACATGGTCAACAGTGACATCCAAAAAATTTAGTATAAGAAAATTTGGAATAGGATATATCTTCGATAACGGCGGCTGTTGTGTATTTGGAAAAGACCAAATCTTAATAAATCTTTTGAATTTCATGAACTCCAAAGTGTTTGAAAAACTTTATTCAGAAATCAGTCCTACATTAAATTTCCAATCTGGTGATGTAGCAAGGGTTCCATTTATTGGACCTTTCGTGATTGAAGATTCGTCTACCCTTATAGCTCTATCTAAATCTGATTGGGATTCCTACGAGACTTCCTGGGACTTTACCATACTCCCTCTGCTTGATGCCGGATACCGCGAAGCTACCCTTGCCGAAACTTATCATGCCCTCCGTAATCACTGGAACGAGATGACCTTGGAGATGCAGCGACTCGAGGAGGAGAACAACCAGATCTTCATCGAGGCCTATGGACTTGAGGATGAATTGACTCCAGATGTTCCTCTGAAGGAGATTACGCTCACCTGCAACCCCTACTACCGATATGGTGATAATAAGAGCGAAGCCGAGCTTGAAGCACTGCTTCTGGCCGATACCATGAAGGAGTTCATCTCCTATGCGGTGGGGTGTATGTTCGGACGGTACTCGATCGACAAGCCGGGACTGATCCTTGCCAGCCAGGGTGAGACCTATGAGGATTATTGTCGCTTGGTTCCCGATTCCTCCTTCCCCGCCGACAGGGACAACGCCATTCCGATTCTGGACGGAGAGTGGTTCTCCGACGATATCGTGTCCCGCTTCAGAAAGTTCCTCAGGGTGACTTTCGGCGAAGATCATTACGAGGAGAACCTGCGGTTCATCGAGCGTGCCATCGGCAAGGACCTGAGACAATATTTCCTCAAGGACTTCTACAACGACCATGTGAAGCGCTACAAGAAACGCCCGATCTATTGGATGTTCAGCTCTCCCGATGGCAGCTTCAATGTGCTCATCTACATGCATCGCTATAGACCT
>SAAM01000191.1 GCA_009929415.1 Clostridia bacterium
GGCCTGATATCCAACAAACAGAACATGGGTATCGTGCTTGTAGAGGTTATGTTTGAGATGATGCATTATCCTTCCCCCTGAACACATTCCGCTTCCGGCAAGTATGATCCCGCTCTTTTCTTCATTTATTGCTCTGGATTCATCAGCTGACCGTGTGAACTGGAAGTTCTCCGGTTCGAACGGGTCATCCCCTTTCCGGAACATTTCTTTAAGGTCATCTGAAAGCAGGGGAATATATTTGCCATAGATCTCAGTTACCTTTATTCCCATCGGTGAATCAAGATAGATCTTCGGCATCTTGAGATCAGGATATTTTTTCTGGAAACGGTCAAATTCGTAAAGTACCCTCTGAGCCCTGTCTACGACAAATGTAGGAACAAGTACCTTTGCGCTTGTTTTGAGAGCTTCCTTGAGAGCTTCTTCAAATTCTGTCCTTGTGTCTTCGAGAGATTTATGAAGCCTGTCCCCGTAAGTTGATTCTATCAGCACGAAATCTGCATCTTCAATAAAAGTCGGTGGATTTTCTATAACACCTTCAAATGGGCCAAGGTCCCCGGAAAAGACTACTTTTACAGGTTTTTCTCCGTTGTTTTCTGATACCCATGCTTCAATTATCGAACTTCCGAGAATGTGTCCTGCTTCGCGGAATCGGACCTTAAGTCCGTTCATGATCTCAATTTCTTCGTCATAAGGGATAGGTGAACGCAATCCAAGGGAATCCTCCACCTCTTTTTCAGTGTATAGGGGCTCTACAGCAGGCAGGCCTTTTCTTGAATTCTTTCTTGTCCTCCATTCAGCCTCTTCTCCCATAAGTCTGGCTGAATCCCTCCAAAGTATTTCAACGAGCTCCGATGTTGCGAATGTGCAGAAGATCTTTCCCTTAAAGCCTTCCTTTACGAGCAGGGGTATCCTTCCGCTGTGGTCGATGTGTGCGTGAGTGAGAAGCAGCGCGTCAACTGAAGCAGGGTCAAATGAAAAAGATTCCCCCTCATGCTTCTCCTCGTCCTGCCCCTGGTGAAAACCGCAGTCCACAAGGACTTTGTATGAACCGGTCTCGATCATATAGTTTGATCCTGTTACCTCTCCAGCTGCTCCATGAATTATTAATTTCAAGTTATTCGCCCTTATGGGCTCCCACCTTTCGATCATTTTGGTAAAAGATCCTGATTTATTGTACAGTCACTAGCGGCAGTTCACAACGAATTACGGTACCTTTTCCCGGAGTTGAGAAAATGCTGAAGTGACCTCCTACTATGGACATTCTTTCGCGCATGTTCGAAAGGCCCCTGTGTCCCTGAACACGAAGTTCAGTGAAGTTGTCCAGGACCTCAAAGCCTTTTCCGTCGTCCTCTATCTGAAGGAGTATCATTTTGCCTGTATTTTTGAGTGAAATAGATACATTCTCCGCGTCGGCATGTCTTGCTGAGTTGTTGACAGCCTCCTGGGCTACCCTGAAAAATGCAAGAGTTGCTTCATCAGAAAGGTCAGGGATCTCCTGAAGGTCCAGGTGTATCTTTATGTTCAGCTGAGCACTCTGTCTCTCCGAAAGCTCAGTAAGGGCCTGGACTATTCCCAGGTCAAGCCAGGGAGGGGTAAGGTTGTTGCATAGTTCCCTCATCTCTTTGACTCCTGCCATTGCTGCGCTTTTTGCTTCTTCAAGCTGTTTCTCCCTTTCTACTGGAGAATCAATGTCGAGGGAAAGCAGCCTGAGCCTCTGTATCAGGGCAGTCAGGTCCTGAAGGGGGCCGTCATGTATCTCACGAGATATTCTTGCCCTCTCTTCCTCCTGCACCTTTACAAGGTCATTAACATACCTTCGTGAGAGCTGTACTTTGTCTATTGCAGAGTTTGCAAGGACTACAAGGGCTTCTCTGAGTTTCTGAAGCTCTGTAACTGCTTCAGGTGCGTTTTTCAGAGGGACTTCTTCACCCCAGCTCAGCATCGAGACCTCTTCTTCGAGGTCTTTAAGAGGCATTATCACTTTCTGCCACATTATGTAGACTGAGAAGATCCCGATCAACCCAAGGATCCCCATAATAAACGGCCAGAAAGTAGTAAGCGATACCATTGGTCCAAGCAGTTTGTCCCAGGATACAGCGGCCAGAACGAATAGATTTCTCTGAAGCATAGGGTAGACTGCTATGGTGTAAAATCTTCCGTCAGGTCCCCTGATTTTTTGGGGAGACATAGTGGCTATCGGTTTGTTCCATATGATAGAGAGGATCGTGACGTCTGATGTCCCGTATATAAGATTTCCGTCACTGTCGAAGACAGCAAACATGCCCGGGACAGCCATCTCATCTGACATCATTTCTCCAAGTCCTAGAATGCGTGACCTGTACTGGTTTGGTTGCCAGGTACCATCGGTCCTCAAGTCCCATTGGGAAGATTCAAGCCTTGCCGCAGCTCCCCTCGCAAGGTTCTGCACGTAAGAGCCGGCTACCCCTTCCATGGTATTTTCAAACTGGCAGAAACCTATCCATGCCAGGAGGAATGCCCCCAGGCTGGGCAGAAAGACTGCAACAGTCAGCTGGAGGAGAAGGTTTCTCCTCAATCGAGCAGTTCCTCCAGGGTCACTATGCCGTATTTAAGAGAGAGCAGCATTGCTTCTGTCTTATTTTTTGCTCCAAGTTTGTCGTATATTGAGGCCAGGTGTGTCTGAACGGTCCTTTCGCTTATGAAAAGCTGTGTTGCTATCTCTTTTCCTGAAAGTCCACGTGCTGCGAGGAGAAGGACTTCTCTTTCTCTTACTGAGACAGGTTCAGGAACGAAATCTCCTTCCTGCTCAACAGCATTTGCCACCTCGCTGTCAAGATAGAAGCCTCCCCGCGCAACTATCCTTATCGCCTTTGAAAGAGTTTCCATACTTGCGGTCTTTAGAACGTAACCCCTGGCACCTGCTCTGAGTGACGCCATAACGTACTGCTGCGCATCGTAAGAAGTCAGCATCAGGGATGCTACGGGAAGGGATGCTTCCTTTATCTTTCGCGCGAGAGCCACACCGTCTATTCCCGGCATCCTGATGTCAAGAAGGGCCACCTGGGGCCTGAGCTGCTGTATCCCTGTCCATGCTGATTCTCCGTCTGCGAAGCTTCCCAGGATATTAAAATCTGTCTCTTTAGCCAGATATGCTTTCATGCCTTCTCTTGTAAGCGGGTGGTCATCGGCAAGTACCAATGAAATTGACATTTTGTATCCTCCCTCCGAATATTTATACTTCTTATTATTTTTCAGGAACCGAGCCCGATCTCTTTTTCTACGGGTCTTAAAGCCGTGATGGTCTGTTCAATAAGCGTTTCCAGCGGGATGTTCAGCAATTCTGATCCTTTCTCGATCACTTCTCTGTTTACACCCCTTGCGAAAGCCTTGTCTTTCCATTTTTTCTTTACTGATTTCAGTTCCAGGTCCTGGAGCGATTTGCTTGGACGTACAAGTGCTACCGCTGTTATGAATCCGGTAAGTTCATCTATTGTGTAAAGATATTTTTCGCATAGTGTTTCAGGTTTTATCCCGGAGTATTCCCACCCATGAGCGAGCACAGCATGAACGAAATCATCAGGGTAGCCTTTTTTTCTGAGCATCTCCCCGCCCTTCATTGGGTGGGTCTCTGTGCTGGGGAATTCCTCCCAGTCAATATCGTGCATAAGTCCGATCAGGCCCCAGTAGTTTTCGTCTTCGCCGTTTTCCCGGGCAAACCATTTCATTGCTGCTTCAACAGCGTACGCATGTTTGATGTGCATCTCTTCCTTGTTGTGTTCCATGAGGAACTCGATCGATTCTTCGCGTGTAAACATCTATTTATTTCCTCCT
>SAAM01000192.1 GCA_009929415.1 Clostridia bacterium
AGGCATTGACTGGCAGTTCAAAACCAGCGACGCCAGAGTCAAACTCAAGCGCCTGTACCCGGTGATTAAGGAATAGGTTTAAGTGTTACGAGCTACTAGTTGAAAGTAAAAAATCAGAATAGTTATAGATATATTCTTCTCGTGAATACTTGCAGTCAGAAATAATCAATAATATATTATCCGGAGAAAAGCACTTCATCGACTTCCAAAGCATTTTATCCACAAATAAGCATTGAAACGGGGAATCTAGCAAGTATTCAACTTTATCGCACCCGTCATCAACTTCAACAACACAAGAACCTTGTAAAGATATAAAGCCAAAACGGGATTCTCTGTTTGCATGATTGCCCCTAGAAATTGTTGGATCCGTATTAAAATCATAAAAGACTCTGCGAATAGGGAAAGGGAACTCTTTATTCTCCTCAAGAACAACAAGACTGCCTCTTTCATCACCAAGTTCTTTCAAATCGATCAAATAATGTTTCTTATTCATACTCATTCATCACCTTGATAACATAATCAATTTCTAGGTTCTGCATGCCATTAAAAATTGGAATAGAGACGATTGAATCCGAAAACTTTTCAGTAATCGGGAAATCACCCACATGGTACCCAAGGTGTTTATATGCTTCCGACAAATGTGGAGGTGTTGGATAGTGCACATCAGATTGTATCCCATTAATCTTGAGATACGTCCGAAATCGTTCCTGTTCCTCAACTTGCACTACATAAAGGTGCCAAACATGTGTTGCCTTCTCTGCAATTTTAGGTTTAGAAATTCTTGGATTTGTAATCTCTGCGTTATAGCGTTCTGCAATTGAATTACGTTCTTGATTGATAGCATCCATATGGGTCAGTTTAATTCGCAGAAATGCAGCTTGTATCTCATCCAACCGAGCATTATGCCCAGCAACAAGATTCTGGTATCTGACTCTGCTCCCATAGTTTCGCAGCATTTTCAGCAGAGTCGCCGTATGTTCATTCTTCGTGACAACACATCCAGCATCTCCGAGAGCACCTAGATTCTTCGTAGGATAGAAACTAAAGAATCCAAGATCTCCAAAGGTACCTGAGTATTGACCATCATACTTGGAGAAATGGGACTGCGCACAATCTTCAAGCAGAAACAAGTTGTTCTCTTTACAGAATTCAACAACTGAATCCATCTCAGATGTCTGCCCATATAAATGAGTTACCAGTACAGCTTTAGTTTTAGAAGTAATTTTTAATTTCAACAAACCCGCATCAATGTTATAGAAGTCATTTGGTTCAACAAATATTGGAGTTGCTCCGTTCCATGTTACACCAAGTACAGTCGCTATGTACGTATTTGCCTGCATGATTACTTCATCACCGACTCCAATACCCAAAGCCTGACATCCAAGCTTTATTGCATTCAATCCATTATCTATTCCAATACAATAAGGAATCTCAAGCTTAGCAGCAAATTCCTGTTCAAATAATTCAACTTCCTTCCCAAGGACAAACCAGCCACTTCGTATTACCTCGAGAGCCTTTTTTTCAAGTTCCGTCTGAAATGGTAAATTTACACGATGAAGATCGTTTACAGGAATATTCATATACTTTTCCTCAATTTTCTAAGAGATACAATATCTGAAAGACTTGTTATCTTAAAGGGCATTACATAGTTCTGGATAACACGTAATAATGGATTCTGGTAGCATGATTTTTTAATTGAGAAAATAAGTTGATACTCATTATGTAACATTGTCCTAATCATTTCGATATGCTTTAAATATGGGAGATAAATCGCATTTTTTAACTTCCGATCTTTCGTCCCCGACCTAAGATTCACCAGATTGAATGGTAGATACCGAATATTCTGGAAATGATAGAATACTAGAGGAAAAGCAGACTGTTTATATCTTAAGATTTTCTTACTTTCATCGAACAAAGAATATTGTGAGATGTTCCAAGGTGCCACCCCTCCCCCCAAATGCTGCAACTCATGAACGCAGGAATAATCACTAGTCCAAGATTCAAGATATTTTTGATCTCCCATTCTATCCCCATTAGGAGTATAAAAGCACCAATCAAGACATTGATCTTTCCAAGTTCCCAAAACTTCTTTCGCTTGTTTGTTATTTAGAAATGTATTGAATTGCACACAATACTTGCCAGCTCTCTCAACCATCTGGTTCTGTTCCGATGGAGGAAATCGGTGCTCAGTGATGATTACAGATTTATTCGAATCTTGAAGTTCTTGGAATAATACTTTTGGAGATGCGAAAAAATATAAATCTGCATCAAGATATGTGCAATGTGGCTCACTGAATTCTCTCAACACATAATCTATGATAATTGGAGTGCAGGTCCAGCAATACTCAGCAGCCGATCTTTCTTGCTTAATCTTAAGCATCTGCTCAGTTTCGAATTCTTGTAAAGAAACCAAGCGCATCTTCTTATAGTTTTGGCCAGAGAGAATATCATAAGTTCTCTGATCGAAAGCAAATACGTAGAGTTTAAATTCATCCTCTATGCTACAGAGCGATTCGTATAAAGCAATCCCTTTATCAAGGTATTTTGAGTCGAACAATGTACAAAAAATCAACATGTATATCCTAGATATCCCTTATTATTATTGTTAGAAGCAATAAACATCGATGGAATTAATCATTTCTAATTAGTATACATCATGTAATAATACCCCTGATAATCCCCACTCACCACCCGCTCTATCCAATGCTGATTATCCAGATACCACTTAATGGTTTCTTTCATACCCTGCTCGAAGGTGTATGAAGGCTTCCATCCTAGTTGGCTGGTAATCTTCGTATTGTCGATTGCATACCTACGATCATGACCGGGTCTGTCTTTCACATAGGTAATCAAATCCTCTGACTTCCCGATAGTCTTGATAATGAGCTTGACTATTTCAATGTTCGCCTTCTCGTTGTTTCCACCAATGTTGTAAATCTCTCCGGTTGTTCCCTTCTCTAGAATGGTATCAATTGCTGAACAGTGGTCGAAGACATGCAGCCAGTCCCTGATCTGCATCCCATCCCCATAGACGGGAAGACTCTTGTCCTTGAGACAGTTATTAATCATCAAGGGGATGAGCTTCTCTGGGAATTGGAATGGACCATAGTTGTTGGAGCAACGTGATATGGTCACTGGCAGTCCATAGGTTTCATGGTATGCCCGGACAATCAGATCGGCACTTGCCTTGGTAGCGGAATATGGACTGTTCGGAAGCAAAGGCATGGTCTCAGTGAAGAGGCCCTCCTTACCAAGTGCCCCGTATACCTCATCAGTAGATACCTGATGAAATCTCACTCCTTCCTGATAGTCCTTGTTGTACTTATCATCTGGATGCAGTTTCCAGTTTCTCTTTGCTTCATCCAACAGAACCTCTGTTCCAATAATGTTGGTGGTAAGAAACAGCTCGGGCTCAACGATGCTTCGGTCTACGTGACTCTCTGCAGCAAAGTTCACTACGTGGGTGAACTGATTCTCAGCAAACAATCTATGAACCAATTTCCTATCCCTGATGTCACCTTTCACAAATGAATAGCGTGGTTCATTTTCCACCTCTTTCAGGTTCTCAAGGTTTCCGGCATAGGTAAGTGCATCAAAGTTGACTACCGTGTCAGCAGGATGCTTCTTTAGTATGTAAGCAATGAAATTGCTCCCGATGAAACCGGCTCCACCGGTTACCAAAATGATTCTTGATTTGCTGCTCACTCAGTCCTCCTATACAGACTCGTCAACCAAAGAAAGGATGTATTGACCGTAGTCGGTCATCTTCAGGCTCTCTCCGATTTTCTTCAG
>SAAM01000193.1 GCA_009929415.1 Clostridia bacterium
TCTGGTCGGCATAGAAATAATGTCACCTATCATACGGTCGTTTTTTCCCTTTTTGTTAAGGTCTATGATCATTGACCTTAGTTCCTTCACGCTGATATCGGGCCTCGATGACAGTCCCCTGGAAAAAAACGTTTTCATCCTGATCGTCCTGTTAAAAGCGCGGCACCAGGTATTGTCGATCGAACGGCAGACAGTTGAAGCGCTCAGTCCCAACCTTCTTGCAGCATATCCGTAAGTCAGGGGAGAGACGGTATTTTTTTCGCCTTTCAGAAAATCTGACTGGATATCAGATATCAGAATAGCTATCCTGAGCAGAGTCCTGTACCTCATTCCCAGCCTTATAAGCGTAAATTTTGTTTTGGACCATAAGGGAGATATCCATTTTTCTTCAAGAAGCTCATTGAGAGCCAGAGGCATCTCGTCCAGACTGTTTTTAATTGACGGCAGATTCTCCCGCAGCAATTTCGGCACCGGGTCACCATTTTTCATCACAAATTCTATTTCGGGGTAGGCAGCAGAGACTGTTGAGAAATTTGATCCCGGAGAGGGGTCCAGCTTTCGGAGCAAATTCATCGCTTCTTCTATGTTTTTTCTCTCAACGCACATTTTTCTTGAAAGGTCAGATAGTCGCCCCTCCGCCAGATGTTCATAGCCGTCCGTCAGTATTGACCATGACAGGCTCTCTTTAAGACCCCCTCTTTCAAGCTGTATGAGCAGACATTCCCTAAGGTCTGAAGCAAAAAGACCGGGCGGATCGACGTATCCCTGCAGGCTTTTTATGTATTCGAGCGCTTTATCTGAACACACTCCTATCCTTTGGGCTATACTTTCAGTAGAAGTGTTTAAATATCCTTTTTCGTTTAGGAAAGAGCACCAGAATCCGGCGGATGAAAAGGGCGGCGCAAGCTCACTGATATCAGGACAGGTCGCTATCTGCAGTGACAGATGCTCCTCAATGTTTTTGGGCGCAGGGATCGAATCAGGATCCAGATCATCTATGTCTACTGCACTGTTCTGCCATCCGGGGGGGACAAAATAAAAAAAAGGATTGTCTCCGAGGATATTACCGCACTCTTCCGTCAGTTCTTTCAACGGCACAAAAAGCAGGTTTGATCCCAGCAGGACTTTTGGATCGAGCCTGTTTTTAATTTTGAGTTTTTGTCGCTGGATCAGCTGGTGATCATTCAAGTCCGTGTCTTTGCATCCTTCTTAAGAGTGAAAACCTTGAAATGCCGAGTTCCGCCGCAGTCTGGGTACGGCTTCCCATACATTTGGCAAGTGCCGTTACTATCATTTCCCGTTCGATCCTGTCCATCGTTTGTGGAAGCGATTCGCCGCTCAAATGGCCGGCAGAAACTCCGATCGTGCTTTGCTGCTGTATTTCAAGCATTTCTGCAGGGAGATCTGCAAGCCGCACTAAGTTGTCCGAGTTTTCCTTCAGGATCAGTATCCTTTCTATCAGATTGCGTAGCTCTCTTACGTTGCCGGGCCACCAATAGGTCAGAAAAACATCTTTTACATCGTCTGTGAATACGTTTGCGCTTTTTCCAAGCCTTTTAGAAAATTCAGCAAGATAAAAAGAGGCAAGTTCGATCACATCCTTATCCCTCTCCCTGAGCGGTGGGATAGTTATCGGTATGACTGATATCCTGAAGAAAAGGTCTTTTCTGAACTTCTCTTCCCTGACATGCTTCTCAATATCTATACAGGTAGCGCAAATAAGATTAAGGCTGACGTTTTTTTCTTTGGTGCTTCCCAGGGGCCTGAAGGATCTCTGGTCAAGGAACCTGAAAAGCTTGCTCTGGAGACTGAGAGGCATGTCCCCGATCTCGTCCAGAAAAAGTGTCCCCTTGTCGGCAATTTCTATCAGGCCCTGCTTGTCTGTGTCAGCGCCTGTGTATGCACCTTTGTGATAGCCGAAGAGTTCTGATTCGAGCAGTGATTCAGGGATCGCTGAGCAGTTCAGCGCAACAAAATCACCCTTGCAGTTTGATGCGTGGTGGATCATTCGTGCCGCCACCTCTTTGCCCGTTCCGCTTTCGCCCTGCAGCAGGACTGTAATATTTTGATGCGGTGCTATTTTCATGATCGTATCTCTGATCTTGTCCATTTGGTTTGAAGTGCCAAGAAGCCGGTTGGGACCTTCTGAGAGGAGAAATTCTGCCTGATTTTTGAAGCGTATCGACTCTATTGCCCTTTCCACCATGTTTTTAGCCGCATCAAGCGGGAAGGGCTTGTCCAGGTAGTTGTACGCTCCCTCCTGTATGGCCCTGACTACCAGCCTCGAATCACCAAAAGCCGTCATGAGGATGACCTTGCATCTGGGGTACTGTTTAATAATTGCCGGCAGGACGTCTATTCCGTTTCCATCAGGCAGACGCTGATCCAGAAATATAACGGCAGGTATCTCGACACCAAGGAGCTGATGGAGTTCTGATATGGTCTTTACGGCTTTTGCGCTGAACCCGCTCTTTTCAAAAGCCCTTTTAAGGCCGTTTGCCAGGTTGACCTCGTCGTCAACTATCCATATATTCATTTGCTGACACCTCCATTGGCTGATGATCAACATCGTACCGGTCGTCCTCGGCAAGTGGTATGAATATGTTAAAGTTCGTGCCCCCGGAAGAAGTATCCATTGAGAGCGTTCCTCCCAGTCCGTCTGCTATCCTTTGCACTATGCTGAGCCCCAGCCCGGTCCCGTCCTGCCGGGTAGTAAAGAACGGATCGAAGATCCTGTGCTGTATCTCGGCAGGTATCCCCGGCCCTGTGTCACTTACCCTGATAAACCCCATTGTTTTTATCCCATGGTCGGTTCCGGAATAACCGGTCGTTATTGAAAGGATCTTCTCTCTGTCCGACCCTGATGCGGACATTGACTGGATAGCGTTGAGAGAAAGATTCATGATAACATGCTGGAGCATCTCGTTATCAGCCAGGACGTTTACACCGCTGTCCTGTTTTTGCGTGACAAGCTCAATGCCCTGCTTGTCCGCCTGAGGCTTTAACATAGATACGCACCATGGAAGGACGTCATCCAGCCGGACTTTTGCCACTATAGGCTGTTTGGGCCTCACAAATGAGAGAAGCTGCGTCACTATCCTATTAAGCCTGTCTATCTCATGATCAAGTATAGAAATATATTCTTTTGCGTCAGAAAGTCCGATCCCGGCAGAGGCGCCCTGCACATCAGGGATCGATTCCACTTCCATCCTCAGAAGATCCAGCTGGATCCTGATACTTGCAAGGGGGTTCCTTATCTCGTGAGATAATCCGGAGAGCATCTCTCCCAGAGCCGCCAGCCTGTCCATCCTGCTAACCTGTCTCTGTACCTCTTTCCATCTTTCCAGCTGTTTGGCCATGTCATTAAAGCTGTCTGTCAGCTCGTGGAACTCGTAAGGACTCAGCGCATTATGCCTAATGGTCACAGGGCTCCCCTGTGCTATCTGTTTGCATCCCCAGGCTAGACGCCTTAAGGGCCTAGTCAGCACATAAGATATCAGAACTGCAAGTTCTACAGCAGCGATCAGTCCGAGCAGACCGACAAGGATGAGGTAGCGCTCATCTTCAACAAGAGAAATAATTATACTTTTGGGATCAAGAATGAAACCCAACGACTGATCACCGTTTTTGATAACGAGCTCCGGCTTTTCATTGGGAAGAGTCTCCCTCCAGAAAGGTCCCAGCTGACCCATCACTATCTCTTTCCGGAGAGAGAATTCCCTTTCCTCCGACGTGAGCATTAATTCCCTGCCGAATTCTTCCGCCGAGGTCCTTTTGGCCACATA
>SAAM01000194.1 GCA_009929415.1 Clostridia bacterium
TATCCCATCTGAGTTGCTTCTCTGGTGGCCGCCTCAAGGATTTTTCTTGAATCTCCCTCATAAGGCCTGCCATCCGGGTATCTGATATTGCAGTACATCCTGAGAGCTCTTCCTCCACCGGGGCTCCAAGGGAGCACCGAAATAGTCGAGGCATCCGGAAAAAGAAAAAGATCCGACTCATTCACATTCATGAAACCCTTTACGGCAGATGCATCAAAAGAAATCCCGTACTTAAATGCCCTTGGCAGCTCATCTGCCATTATCGCCATATTTTTTTCTGTCCCGAATATGTCACAGAAGGCAAGGCGCACAAATTTTATATCATTCTCCTCTGCAAACTGCAGAACCTCATTAATGGTAGTATCCATGGCTTTTCCTTTCTAAAAAAGGCGTCCATCAAATCTGCCGGCAACCTGGTTTACCTGCACATCTGATGAACGCCTTTGTTCTTTCAAAAATTATATAATAATCAGAGGCTTCATGTCAACATAAATCATGATGATTTTTAAATTTTTATGATGATTTTTAAATTTTTTGAAAAAACAGTTGACAAAATATTCTTTATGCCATTATAATCTTTAACATCAGCAATGGCGCTGCGGTTATTACCCGCGGCGTCTTTTTTTATACAGAAAAGGAGAAAATCATGAGCAAAGTTTATATCAGCCCCTCATACCAGCCTGCGCTCGGCCTGTATGAAACCCAGACTGCAATAGGAATACTTAAGAGAGAATTTGAGACAAGGCTTGCAGCTTCCCTAAATCTGAAGCGCGTTTCTGCTCCGCTTTTCGTAGACCCGCTTACCGGATTAAATGACAACCTTAACGGCACTGAGAGGGCGGTAAGATTTGACATAAAGGAAACCGGCACTGATGCAGAGGTAGTGCACTCGCTTGCAAAATGGAAGCGCATGGCGCTTCACAGCTACGGATTTGAAAGCGGCGAGGGACTCTACACAGACATGAATGCCATAAGGCGCGATGAAGAGATGGACAACACTCACTCCATATATGTAGATCAGTGGGACTGGGAGAAGGTAATATCCCCAGCTGAAAGAAACCGCTGCTATCTGATGGATACGGTAAAAAAAATCGTAGACTCAGCCGTAAATACCCACAATGTGCTGAAGAAGCAGTTCCCTCAGCTCGAGACTGAGCTCTCAAAGGATGTAAGCTTTGTTACATCTCAGGAGCTTGAAGACATGTACCCTGAGCTCTCGCCAAAGGAAAGAGAGAACGAGTTTCTCAGAGATCACAGGACTGCATTCATAATGAACATAGGAGATCTCCTCAGATCAGGGGAGAGGCACGACGGAAGGGCTCCTGACTACGATGACTGGAGCCTCAACGGGGATATACTTTTCTGGAACGAGACCCTCCAGTGCGCATTCGAGATATCCTCCATGGGAATAAGGGTTGATTCAAAGGCTATGGACTACCAGCTTTCAAAATCTCTCTGCGATGACAGGAGGACACTGAAGTTTCATTCCATGGTAATAGATGAAGTACTTCCTCTGACTATGGGTGGAGGAATCGGACAGTCGAGGCTTTCCATGCTGCTTCTTGAAAAGCTCCATATAGGAGAAGTGCAGTCCTCGATATGGGATGAGTATACCCTCGATATCTGCAGCAAATCAGGCATTCCGCTTTTATAGATATTAGCTTACGAAAGGAGAAAAAGTGAAAAACATACCCGAACTGTTCGCAAGCATGGTACTTGACAGCAAGACTCTCAAAAGCAGGCTCCCAGGAGATGTATATCGCACCTTCATGAAAACTGCTGAGGAAAACAGCCCTCTCAGCCTGGAGACTGCCAATCATGTCGCCAATGCCATGAAGGAATGGGCCATAGAAAAGGGCGCAACTCATTATACTCACTGGTTTCAGCCCATGACAGGCATAACTGCCGGAAAGCACGAAAGCTTTATCATGCCGTCAGAAAACAATGAGATAGTGATGGAATTTTCAGGAAAGGAGCTCATAAAGGGAGAGCCTGACGCTTCGAGCTTTCCATCAGGAGGCCTGAGGGCCACCTTTGAGGCAAGAGGCTATACATCCTGGGATCCTGCTTCTCCCGTATTCATAATGGATTCTACGCTGTACATCCCTACCGTATTCTGCTCATACAGCGGAGAGGTCCTTGACAAGAAGACTCCGCTGCTGAAATCCCTTGAGGCCCTTAATATACAGGCTCTGAGAGTGCTTTCTCTCATTGGTCATGATGATGTCAGAAAGGTTTCAGCTACCCTTGGCGCTGAGCAGGAATATTTTCTCATCGACAGAGATGTCTTCAGGAAGAGGAAAGACCTGATGCTTTGCGGAAGGACCCTTTTTGGATCAAAGCCACCCAAGGGACAGGAAATGGAAGACCATTATTTCGGAAGCATAAAGCCTAGAGTATCCGAGTTCATGAAAGAGCTCGATACCGAGCTGTGGAAGCTCGGAATATACGCAAAGACAAGGCATAACGAAGTAGCTCCTTCTCAGCATGAGCTTGCCCCTGTATTTACCGAATCAAACCTGGCTGTAGACCACAATCAGCTTACAATGGAAATGATGAAAAAAATAGCAGAAAAACACTCTCTTGCCTGCCTTCTTCATGAAAAGCCCTTTGCCGGAATAAACGGAAGCGGCAAGCACAATAACTGGTCGCTTTGTACAGACACCGGAAGAAATCTTCTTGAGCCTGGTCCATGCCCTGAAAACAACATGGTATTTCTTGTAATGCTCTCATGCTTCATAAAAGCGGTCGACCGTCACGCAGACCTCCTGAGAGCTTCTGTCTCAGGTGCCGGAAATGACCACCGCCTTGGAGGGCACGAGGCTCCTCCTGCTATAGTTTCGATATTCCTCGGAGATGAGCTTTCTTCGATCCTGGATTCGATAGAAGGCGGATCAGAATTCATAAGAGGAGAGCTCAGCATGTTCCGCTCCGGCGCGGGAAGCCTGGCCGACTTCAAAAAGGATACCTCGGACAGAAACAGGACCTCTCCTATTGCATTTACCGGAAACAAGTTTGAATTCAGGATGCCTGGCTCCAGCTTTTCACTCTCCGGCCCTAACATAATACTCAATACAGCAATGGCTGACTCTCTCAGGGAATTTGCCGACAGGCTTGAATCCTTACTCTCCGGCTGCGGCATGGATAATCTTCACAGGGTCGTCACGGAAATACTGAGAGAAGACATTAGAAACCACAAGAGGATAATATTCAACGGAAACGGATACTCAAGGCAGTGGGAGCAGGAAGCTAGCGATCGTGGACTCGAAAACATAAGGTCTTCCGCAGATGCATTTCGAAAGCTCTGCACCGAAAAGAGCCTTTCCCTTTTCTCTGTTCACGGCGTATTCACTCGGGAGGAAGCCGAATCAAGGTGCCGGGTGATGCTTGATAATTACTGCAAGGTAATATCCATAGAGGCGCTTACAATGCTTGACATAGTTAGAAAGGATATCCTTCCTTCTGCGATAGCATACACGCAGACTCTCATAAACTATCACAGCGGACTGGCTGAATTTACTGCTACTTCGGAGAGGATTCCATCCCACTCTCTGATTTCAAGGCTTTCATCTCTTGCAAACTCCCTCATCAGACGCTCTGACGAGCTTGAGTCTATGCTTACACGCTCAAGAAACATTTTAGATCTTCAGGAAGCTGCAAGATACATGGGAGAGGATGTCACCTCTGCCATGAACCTTCTCCGGACGTCAGCAGACGAGATAGAGATGCTGCTGCCTTCAGAGCTCATGCCATACCCTTCGTACAGCGAGCTTCTTTTTTCT
>SAAM01000195.1 GCA_009929415.1 Clostridia bacterium
GTAAAGCATGATTTTGAGTTTTTCAGTATATTTAAAAACAGCAGATAAACAAGACATATAAGCTCCGGAGCATGAAACCTCCGGAGTTTTTTCATGCAAACATTACAAAAAGACGATTTTCCTGCAAAAAACAGAATTTAACAAAAAAACGTTTTTTTACGAAGAAAATCAAAAACTGTTTGCCGGGCAAAAACAACCCTGATATAGTTTATAGTTTAACAATACAAAACAAGGTCTCTGGTGCAAAGATTTATGCACCTGGTTAAAGCGTAGACACAAAAATAAGATTGAATAAAAAATCCCACAGTTAAGGGACTTGTACGGTTCTGAATTTTCTTACAATAACGACTTTGAGGAGAGATAATCAGTTCTAAGAGATTAAAAAAATATATTAAAAAGGGGTTGAAATTGTACGGGAATTAAGATAGAATAGCATTATTATGTCACAGAATTAACAATAATATAAAAAGGAGATTAATATGAACAACGGAGAAATGATTACAAAAGTTGATGAAATTCTTGCAGAATATGGCAAGGAAAAAGCTCAGCTCATAAACATCATGCAGGCAATCCAGAAGGAATACCGCTACCTTCCAGAGGAATCATTAAAATACATATCAGAAAAAATGGAAATAAGCGAAGCAAAAATATACGGGGTAGCAACATTCTATGAGAACTTTTCGCTTGACCCAAAGGGAAAATATGTAATCAAGATATGCGATGGAACGGCATGTCACGTAAGAAAATCAATACCTATACTCGAAGCTCTCAGAAAGCAGCTTTCACTCACGGATAAGAAAAAGACTACGAATGATATGATGTTTACGCTTGAGACGGTATCATGCCTTGGAGCATGCGGACTGGCACCGGTAATAACCATAAACGACAAGGTATACCCAAAGATGACACCAGATCATGTAGTAGAGATAATAAACAACATTAAAGAAGAGGAGGCGCAAAATGCTGATAAATAGTTATGATAAATTAGTAGAGCTTTCAGAGCTTTATAAATCGTCTCTTGACAAACAGAAGAAGAAAATACTGGTATGTGCAGGTACCGGATGTATAGCAGGAGGCTCTCTAGATGTTTATGCAGAGCTGAAGAGACTCGTTGAGGCAAAAGGCCTTCTTGTTGATGTAGATCTCGAAAAAGAGGAAGAAGGAGTAGGCATTAAGAAAAGTGGATGTCACGGATTCTGCGAGGCAGGCCCGCTTGTGAGGATTGAGCCTGAGAACTACCTTTATCTGAAGGTTCAGGTTGGTGACTGCGAAGAGATAATCGAAAAATCAATAATAAATGATGAGCCTGTGGACAGGCTGACATATGAGCTTGACTGCAAGAACTACAAGAAGCAGGAAGAAATACCTTTCTACAAGCTTCAGCACAGGGTAGTACTTGAAAACTGCGGACACATGGATGCAGAAAGCATACAGGAATATATTTCACACGGCGGATATCAGGCGGCTGCAAAGGCTATCACTCAGATGACTCAGCAGGAGATATGCGACACTCTGGAGGCATCGGGACTAAGGGGCCGTGGCGGCGGAGGATTTCTTGCCGGAAAGAAATGGAAACAGGTGCTTGCGCAGAAGGAAAGCCAGAAGTATGTAGTATGCAACGGTGACGAGGGTGACCCTGGGGCATTCATGGACCGAAGCATAATGGAGGGAGATCCTCACAAGGTAATCGAGGGAATGATGATAGCAGGATTTGCAACAGGTGCAAATCAGGGATATATATATGTAAGAGCAGAGTATCCTATGGCAGTTGAAAGACTTAACATAGCGATAGGAAAAGCGAAAGAGTGCGGAATCCTTGGACAGAACATATTCGGAACTGACTTCAGCTTCGATCTTCACATAAACCAGGGCGCAGGCGCATTCGTATGCGGCGAGGGATCAGCTCTGACAGCTTCGATAGAAGGTGAAAGAGGAATGCCAAGAGTAAAGCCACCTAGAACGGTAGAGCAGGGATTATGGGCAAAGCCTACAGTGCTTAATAACGTAGAGACCTTTGCAAACGTTCCGGTAATACTTCTTAACGGAGTTGAAGAGTTCAGAAAGCTCGGGACTCCAGGCAGCCCGGGAACAAAGGCGTTTGCACTTACAGGAAATGTAGTTAATACAGGGCTTATAGAGGTTCCGATGGGAACTACGCTCAGAGAGGTAATATTCGACATCGGTGGAGGAATAGCAGGAGGAAAGAAATTCAAGGCTGTGCAGATAGGCGGACCATCAGGAGGATGCCTGTGCTTCACAAAGCAGCATCTTGACATGAAGCTTGACTTCGACTCACTGAGCGAAGTAGGAGCCATGATAGGCTCAGGCGGTATGGTTGTAATGGACGAGGATACATGCATGGTAGAGGTTGCAAGATTCTTCATGAACTTCACTCAGAACGAGAGCTGCGGAAAGTGCGTACCTTGCAGAGAGGGCACAAGAAGAATGCTTGAGATCCTTGAGAAGATAGTAAATGGAAACGGAGAAGCATCAGACCTTGAGCTTCTTGGAGACATAGCAGACACTGTGCAGAACACTGCGCTGTGCGGACTTGGAAAGACAGCGGCAAACCCTATCCTGAGCACGCTTGAATGGTTCAGAGATGAGTATGAGGCTCACGTCATAGACAAGGTATGTCCTACAAAGACATGCAAGGGACTGATGAAGCTTGAGATAGATCCTGTTCTTTGCAGAGGCTGCAGCAAGTGTGCAAGAATCTGTCCGGCGGATGCTATAACAGGAAAAATCAAGGAACCATTTACAATAGATACGAAAAAATGTATCAAGTGCGGAGCTTGTATTGAAGCTTGTGCATTCGATGCAATCAAGGAGGTATAACATGAGCAATGCTATGATCATAGATGGTATGAGAATACCTTTCACAGATGAGAAAAACATTCTGGCAGTAATCAGAAATGCGGGTATAGATCTTCCTACATTCTGCTATCATTCAGAGCTGAGCATATACGGAGCATGCAGGATGTGTTCTGTAGAAGACAAGAGAGGAAACATAATTGCGTCATGTTCAGAGAGACCAAAAGACGGAATGGAAGTGTTTACAAACACTAAGAAAATCCAGAAATACAGAAAGACAATTCTTGAGCTGCTTCTTTCAAATCATGACAAGGACTGTACATCATGCGAGATAACAGGGAAATGCCAGCTTCAGTCGCTTTCGCTCAGATATGGAATCAAGAAGCTGAGATTTGAGAACAATTATGAAGAAAAAGCAATAGACAACTCAAGCCCAAGCATAGTAAGAAATCCAAACAAGTGCATCAAGTGCGGAGACTGCGTAATGGTATGTGAAGACGTTCAGGGCGTGGGCGCCCTCGGATTTGCACACAGAGGCTCTGAAGTCGAGATATCTCCGGCATTTGGCAGAAAGCTGGCAGAGAGCAACTGCGTGAACTGCGGACAGTGCAGGATCGTATGCCCTACAGGAGCAATCACTATAAAGAACGACACTCAGAGAGTATGGGATGCTATATTTGATGAAAATACAAAGGTAGTGGCTCAGATAGCTCCGGCTGTAAGAGTAGCGCTTGGCGAAGAGTTCGGACTGCCTGCAGGAACGATGACTCTTGGCAAGATGGTTGCGGCCATGAGAAAGATGGGAATAGAGCAGATATTTGACACTGCTATAGCTGCAGACCTTACAGTAAAAGAAGAGTCCGAAGAATTTCTTGCAAAGTTCACAAAAGGCGAAGGCATGCCGCTGTTCACTTCATGCTGCCCTGCCTGGGTAAAATTTGTTGAGAACAAATACCCGGAGTT
>SAAM01000196.1 GCA_009929415.1 Clostridia bacterium
GACCTCCAGGTACTTCAAGACGGACATAGCATCTTACGGAGACATAAATAGAAAATCCCAAAGCCCATACATCAGGATATACACCGATGCAAATAACGGAAACCGCGTCCATGCGATACTTGTGACCAGCGCAGCAGAAAAAAAGCCGGCAACTTACACCGAAGCCTTCATCAGGGCGCAGGAGCTCGAGGCTTATGACATGACCAATGCCTTCAGGGCAAACAACAGACTCGCAGCGCTCAAGTACAACTACATCGCTGCATCATCGGCAAAGGCACACAGCTCGGACATGGCAAAGAAAAGCTATTTCTCTCACATCGGCCTCAATGGCTCCACTCCAGCTGACAGATACCTCAAGGCTTCCGGCAAGTCCAAGAACTACGGCAGCTTCTCAGGAGAAAATCTTTCAGGTGGAAGAATGCTTGCAATAGAATCATTCAATGACTGGGTGAATTCCAAAAGGCACAGGGACAATCTGCTCGGCAAGCACACGACTGTCGGAAGCGGCTATGTTCAAAATTCATCATCACAATACAAATTCTACATAACGCAGGTGTTTACGCGCTAAAAATTGTAGATAAAAATGATTATAATTCAAGAGTCTCAATTAATACAAAAACTGTATTAATTGAGACTCTTTTATTGATCAATCCACATCAGAAAAATGAATTTTTCGATTTACCCTTCTAGCCATATTAATCACTCGAAGTGCATCATTTTTTGTGAATATAAGTCTCTTGCTCATGCTTCCTCTTAAAAAATGCAGCGCTACATGATCAGACATTTTTGTTGTTTCTCTGTGAAGCTCTGAGATTTCATCAAATTTCCACACTTCAAGATATTTATAAAATACGGCATCATATATTACTGTTATCCCATTCTCATCTATCAATGTACTTTTCTGAAGTATCAATGCCCCTATTATGAGGATTCCAGATACAATTCCATACATTGACAAGCTGTATATTGAAGTTGCCAGTATGATTGTTCCTAAAAAGAATCCAATCAACTTAACAGTACGATTAATTTGCCTCTGATTCAGTACTTTTATGTCATCCATATTATTCTTCACTCTCCGCTGTTCGTTCCTCATCTGTTTCCGACACTCTATCTGCATCATCTACATACTTAATACCTATCCCCATGTATGATATTACTATTGCATAAACAGGATTTATTAGATTCATAAACGCATATGGCAGGAAATCAAAATTAGCTACTCCAAGGGTTGCTGCTTGATACGCACCACATCCATTCCACGGAACCAGAGGAGACCAAAGAGTTCCTCCATCTTCAAGCGTCCTGGAAAGAAAGCTTCTCTTAAGACCTTTTTCATCATAAGCTTTTGCGAATAACCTGCCTGGAACAAGAATCGCAAGGTACTGATCAGTAAGAACAAAGTCACAGATTATACCTGTAGCTATCGTTGCTGCCACCAGGCTTCCTACTGATTTACACCTCCTTACCAGTCCACCAAGAAGAACCTCTATAAATCCGCACTTTTCAAGTATTCCTCCAAAAGCAAGCGCGAACATTATTAGCGATATTGTCCATAGCATTGAATCCAGCCCCCCTCTGTTTAAGAGCTTGTCTGCTATCTCGTTTCCTGTTTCAGCTTCAAATCCATAATGAAGCGCACTTAAAAAATCAGGAAACGTAGCTCCCTGAGCCGTCATCGCAATAATTCCTGCAACTCCAGAAGCCAGCAGAAGTGATGGTATAGCAGGTATCCTCAATATTGCGCTTCCGATTACAAATAATACTGGAAGCATTATCCAAGGTGATATGTAGAAAATGTCGGAAATTGCTGTCTGTATTTCAACTATTGCAGTGGAATCAAACTCCCCATTTATTGTTGTGAACCCCATGATCCCGTATAATACTAGTGCTATACAGAAGCTTGGAAGGGTTGTAGTCACCATAGATCTGACATGCTCGTATAAAGGTGTTTCCGCTGCTGCAGCTGCAATATTTGTCGAATCTGAAAGTGGAGACCACTTGTCTCCCATATACGCTCCAGATATTACCATTCCGGCAGCAAGTGCAGGATTAATACCCAGCCCCATTGCAATTCCCATCAAAGCTACCCCTACCGTACCAGATGCGGTCCACGAGCTTCCTGTAGCTATTCCAACTATTGCACACAAAATAGCTCCAACAACAAGGAATACTGAAGGTGCAATCAATTCCAGCCCATAATAGACCATAGCAGGCATCGTACCTGCAAGTACCCATGAGCCAATAAGCATCCCCACAACCATTACAATAATCAAAGCTTCTGTAGCTCTTCCAATGCTGTCGAGAATTCCAGATATTATAGCTTCCCAGCTGTACCCACACCTTGCTGCCATAGCTGCAGCAACAATACATGACAGAACAATTGGAATATGAGGTTCAATTCCCCATGCTACTGTGCAGATTATGATTGTCACCATCATAAAAACTGCTGGCACAAGTGCTTCCCAGAATTTTGGTAGTCTTTCTTCTCTTCTCATCATTACCTCCCATGATCAATAATAGAATTTTAGGATTTTTTAATGATTAAATAAATTATGCGAATTAGTACTCATATACCACAGTTTCATATATCTTAATCAATTAAAAGACATTCTTACTAAAATAGCTTTTGTAAATAAAAAAACTGACCTCCCTATCTAAAAATAGAATCCTGAAGGTCAAGCATTTCTGCAAGCTTTATTCTGCTGCATTCTGTTATTTCATATACGAGATACTGCGGATCTATCATTTTTATAAAATCCAAAGTCCCCGGGAATGTCATAGGAGAGTGCGTATCGATCTGAAGCACATGATCATAGAGCTTTTCAAATTTATCATAATAGTTCACCTGGTGTATTTCATCAGGGAATGAGTTAAGCGAATCAAGCACATAGCTTCCCGTCAGTGACTGATGAAGATGTATTCCCTTTATATGACGTCTTATATCAAATATCCCCTCATATCTGTCAATAACTTCATGAAGATATTCTATGGCCTCATGTTCATCAGTAATATACGGATTTGAATTGAGAAGATGCCCTGTGTCGAGCATGAACCCTTTCTTCTCATAATTTATCAGCTCAAAAAGATAAGCTGTATCCTCAGGATTAAGAAAATTCAGTCCACTCCACCAAAGATTCTCAAGCAGGAATTCAAAGCTGTAGGAATTTCCCTCTACTATCCTGTTTATAATCTCTGCTGTTGCCTCGATTACGGTGCGGTCTTCATTCTCCATTTTGTAGCTGAAGGTCTCTGCCGTGTTTACATTGGATACATGAAACACAACGTATGAAGCTCCTAGCTGCTCTGCATGATCGCAGTCATTGCTGAACTTTCTCACCATTTCATTTCTTATATATGCCTGCCTGTCGCCGGAATGCTCAAACTCGCTATAATCAATACCATAAAATTCCATGCAGGTCTCAAGATCCCCATACTCCGCTGATAGCTTGGTCGGATCGTAGTTCCACATGTCAATCCAGTATGAATAAAAGCTCATGTGATATCCAATTATTCTGTTTTCTGGAATCTTGTTGCTGTTTTCCTCTCCACAGCAGATTATCTCAAAGCCATCCATGTCGTATCTATTAAGCATAGAAATCAAATCTTCTTCTGAGTCATACTGATTCAGTGTATGTTCATGTTTTAATATATGCATCAGTTTTTTCATTTTATGTCCTTTTATATTCTGTCATCAGCAGCTGCATTTTGCATAGGCAATGCTCTGCGAAGTTTTGAGAAAATGATGGCCTGTAAAGCCTTTTTCAAGCATCTTCT
>SAAM01000197.1 GCA_009929415.1 Clostridia bacterium
GATCTGATTGAATCAGAGGACATATCCATTACAAAGCGGATACTGAGAAACGCATACAGGCAGATAGAGGGAAGCTATAACGGACTGGAGACAGTCCACCTCGATGGCATACTCGATCTCATACAGAGTCCGAGGAAGGAAGCGAGGATAAATCTCCCAAAAGGCATAATCGCAGACAGAAAGGCAAGCTATCTTTATATTACGAGAAATGAGATAAAGACAGAGCTTATTGAATACGAGATTGAGATTCCAATAAACAGCTCGATAATTATAGAAGAACTGGGTATAAAAGTGGAGGCGCAGAAAATTTCCAAGGAGAAATCCAAGCTGTTTTCCACAGGAAACTGTACAAAATCATTTGATGTTGAAAAAATATCAGGAAAGCTTACAATAAGAAACCGAAGAAACGGAGACAAGATAAAGCCTCTTGGACTCGGCGGGACAAAGAAGGTCAAGGATATACTCATTGACAGCAAGGTTCCTCTTGAAAAAAGAAACAGCGTACCAGTGATATGTGATGAAGAGAAGATCCTCTGGCTTGCAGGCTACTGCATGAGCGATGAGGCAAAGATCTCGGATTCTACGAAGGACGTTGTGAGAATCAGCATCAAGAACATTAAAATCAATGATCCACAAGGAGGAGCAGGAATTTGAAAAAATTATTTAAAGGGGCGACGTTCTATATACTGTTATTCGTCTTAATAGTATCAATGATAAATCTCCTGGGAAGCCCGGCACAGGAAGTTCAGCAGCTGTCGTTCTCTGAGTTTTACACAAAGCTTCAGAGCGAGCAGATAACTGAACTCACAATAATGGAAAACAAGGTTACAGGAAAGCTGAAGAAGGATAATGCAGAATTCAGCACACTCATACCTTATGCCATTAACAATGACAAGCTCACAGAAATCATTCTTGCTCAGACAGAGACAGGAGCCCTCAAGGTAACAGGACAGGATCCACCGCAGCCGTCATGGATAATAAGCATGCTTCCTACGCTGCTGATGCTGCTTGTAATGGTGGGCGTATGGTATATGTTCATGCAGCAGTCACAGGGCGGAGGCTCCAAGGTGATGGGCTTTGGAAAATCAAAAGCCAAGGTTCACAAGGAAGAAGGAACCCCGAAGATATCCTTCAAGGATGTAGCGGGACTGGATGAAGAAAAAGAAGAACTTGAAGAAATAGTGGACTTCCTCAAAAGGCCACAGAAATATATCGAGCTTGGTGCAAGAATACCAAAAGGAGTTCTCCTTGTGGGACCTCCGGGAACAGGTAAGACTTATCTGAGCAAGGCAGTTGCCGGAGAAGCCGGAGTGCCGTTTTATTCGATATCAGGATCTGACTTCGTCGAGATGTTCGTAGGAGTCGGAGCGTCAAGGGTAAGAGACCTTTTCGAGCAGGCAAAGAAAACTGCGCCGAGCATAATATTCATAGACGAGATAGATGCAGTTGGAAGACGAAGAGGAGCAGGACTCGGAGGCGGACACGACGAGAGAGAGCAGACGCTTAATCAGCTGCTCGTAGAAATGGACGGATTCGGACTGAATGAAGGAATAATCATTATGGCAGCGACCAACAGGCCTGACATACTGGACCCGGCGCTTCTGAGACCGGGAAGATTCGACAGGCAGGTAATGGTTGGGGCACCGGACGTAAAAGGAAGAGAAGCCATACTGAAGGTACACTCAAAGAACAAGCCGCTTGCTGAAGATGTTGATCTCAAGCATGTTGCAAAAGGAACGCCAGGGTTTACTCCTGCTGACCTTGAAAACCTCATGAACGAGGCGGCGCTGCTTACAGTAAGGAAAAAGAAGCACAAGATAAACAATCAGACGATAGAAGAAGCAATCACGAAGGTAATCGCAGGAGTTGCAAAGACTTCAAGAGTAATCAGCGAGAAGGAAAGAAGGCTGACGGCTTATCACGAGGCAGGCCACGCGGTAGTCGCTACAATGCTGCCATATACAGATCCGGTTCACCAGGTTACTATAGTGCCTAGGGGAAGAGCTGGAGGATTCACGATGATACTTCCGGAAGAAGACAAGTACTACATGACAAAGACTGAGCTCAAGGAGCACATGGTACATCTTCTTGGAGGAAGGGTTGCAGAAAAGCTTGTACTTGGAGACATCTCCACAGGCGCGAGCAATGACCTTGAAAGAGTAGCTCAGATAGCAAGAGGAATGGTAACAAAATATGCGATGAGCGACAGGCTTGGAGCCATGGCATTCGTAGATCCTTCTGATGAGGTATTCCTTGGCAAGGACTTTGCGACAAAGAGAAACTACTCAGAAGAGGTTGCTTCGATAATAGATGAGGAAATCAAGATGCTTGTTGACGAGGCTTATGATACTACAATGAAGCTGCTTGAGGAAAACATAGACAAGCTTCATCTCGTAGCCAAGGCGCTTCTCAAGTATGAGACTCTCGATGCCAAGAACTATCTCAAGGCATTCAATGGAGAGCTTGATCTCAGCGATGAGGAACCAGTTCTTGAGAGCGGAGAGCCAGAAGAAAAGGAAGAATCAGATGAGCAGGCGCAAGCAGCTGAATCCTCAGAGACTTCTGATGAGGCGGCTCAGGATACAGACGCTTCTGAAGACACAGAAACTAAAACTAAAACTGAAGAGAATCCTGAAGAATAACAAGAAAATTTTTAGGAAAATTACAGAGGCAGGCTGGATTTATTTCCAGCCTGCCTTTAAATTAATTCTAAGAGAGATCAAGGAGGATGTATGGGCAAACTTGCAAGAACACGCATAAAAGGGGTAAAGATAGGGCACGCTCAGGACGCTGATGCGCTGACAGGCGTGACTGTCATAGCTTTTGAAGGCGGTGCAACAGCTTCGCTTGATGCAAGGGGCTCTTCACCGGGGACACGTGAGACGGAGCTCCTCAGACCGGGAAAGACAGTTGAAAGAGTTCATGCCATAGTGCTTTCCGGAGGCTCAGCATACGGGCTGGATGCGGCAGGAGGAGTAATGAAATACCTCGAAGAAAGAGGAATCGGAGTAGCGGTGGGAGATGTGAGAGTCCCCATAGTACCTCAGGCGATAATATTCGATCTTGGAATAGGAAATCCAGGCGTAAGGCCGGATTTCAAAATGGGATATCAGGCATGCCAGAGCCTCAGTGAGCAGTTTGAGCTTGGAAACTACGGCGCAGGATGCGGGGCGACGGTAGGAAAGATAATGGGTCCTCAGAACTCCATGAAGAGCGGAATTGGCTATCATGAGATGAATTTCGAGAACGGACTGCAGGTGGGAGCGCTTATCTGCGTGAACGCCGTAGGAGACGTATTTGACGAAACCGGCATAATAGCAGGGGCTCTAAATCCTGATGGGGGATTTGCCGATACTGCAGGGATAATTCTCGGGGGAGTGGACGCGAGGGAGTTCATGAACGGCAATACCACTATAGGATGCGTCATCACAAATGCAAAGCTGGACAAGGCTCTCTGCCAGAAGGTTTCAGAAGTAGCTCACAACGGGCTTGCACAGAGCATAAGCCCTATACACACATCTATGGACGGAGACCTGATATTCACGGCGGCCACTGGTGAGATACAGTGCTCCATAGATCAGGTTTGCATAGCTGCGCAGACTGCCGTAAGAAATGCTGTGATATCAGCTGTGAAAAATGCAAGGAGCGCAGGCGGAATAAAGAGCATCCGCGATATTTCAGCCGCAGACGCATAATATTTGAATATTTTCAAATAAAAAGTAGAAAAAAGTAGAAATATATCATATAATAATAAAGTTAGATTGATAT
>SAAM01000198.1 GCA_009929415.1 Clostridia bacterium
AAGAGCCTCCGCATTAGTTTGCCGCGGAGGCTCTTTCTCTTTTGGTTTTAAGATCTCATTTGATTGAAAAAATCATTGTTCCTGTTTTTTCCCTCCGGAGACGCCCAGTTTTTTCATAAGAAGGACAAGGTAAAATGAAATGACTTCTTCAAAGTTTTCGATAGATATGTTGAATTTTTCTTCTACTTTGGCAAGCCTGTAAGCAAGAGTGTTTCTATGGAGGTGGAGTTTTTCCGCAGCCTTCTGTTTGCTGAAGAAGCATTCGCAGTATGTGGAGAATGTTTCGAGAAGATCTGTCGTGTCGTTTTCTTCATGGTATTCTGCCATTTTTTTTTCAAGATATTTTAAGGAATAATGAGGATTTACTGATAGCAGAAGGTGCTCAAGCAGCATTTCATTAAAGGAATAGACTCCCGGAGGCATAGCTAATTTTTCTGCTACTGAGACCACTTCCCACGCGTTGCTGTAAGCAAAGGGCATTTCATAAAGATTTTGTGCAGGATGTCCGATCCCGATGATCGTCTCAATGGAAGCGTCCTTAAGTTTATCCCAAATTTCCTTCGAAAGTTCTTTCGCTCGGTCGAGTTCAGCCAAAAGCAGTTCTTCCTCAATGCTTTCCAGCTTCCAGAATATTACGAATCTGTCCCTCGATACCGAAGCGATAATATTTTGAGGATCCGGAAAGATTTCCCTCAGTATCTCTATTACCCTGGAATGTGTAGCGCCATAATCTATTTCATCAGAAATGGGGTCGGAGTTGCTTTTGTATGATAGTCGGACAGGGTTCTTTTTAAAGCCAAGCCCCCTGAAATTTGAGAAGAAAATTGCGATTGCTCCCCTGGGGACATCTAGCTGGATACCAAGCCTATCTGCCCTTTCCGGGAGTTTCGAAAGATCATCCCTTCTGGGATCGAAGGAGCTTATGTCATTGACCAGCTCGTCGATCTTACTCTGTGATGATCGAAGCGATGGTGAGTATATCTTTTCCCGTAGCATGCTTTCGATCTGGTTTTTCAGCAGTGTGGAAAACTGAAGGACTATTTCAGGTTCACCGGCGATCGCCGCCGTTCCTATCACCTGGCCATTGAAGAAAATAGGAAATGTAGATCCCGGGTACCATACCCCAAGCTTTCGCGCTGCGTCTTCATCGTCGAAACTCATTTTTTTATATTTTATGCATGGCAAAGAGGGCGGATGAAATTCACCCAGTCTTTCCTTTGCCGGGGCACCGATAATTATTCCGTTGATATCAGTAATTATAATGCTCCTGCCCATCAATCCGCTGAGGTATTCAGAAATTTCCTGGGCGTATTTTTCCAGCATGACCCACACCTCCTCTGGCCGTACTCGAATCCCGGATTATAAAATAAAAAGACTGAAAATCATTTTTCAGTGATAAGCCGCTAAATTCAGTTATAAAATTTGCAGGGTCAATCCCTGTCTTCTCGCCTGAACGGAATGCTGAGGGCTGCAGGTGCGCCGAGCAGTATCCCCTTTCCGGCTCTGATGGAAACTAGAGTCAGGACAATAATAGTCATCAGGTATGGCAGAGTAAGCAGAAGTGATGCTGAGATACTTGACCCCATTGCCTGCATCCGAAGCTGCAGTGCTTCAACTCCTCCGAAAAGATAAGCGCCCAAGGCCGCACGTGCAGGATTCCACAGGCCGAATATAACAAGGGCTACCGCTATCCACCCTCGTCCGGCTGTCATTCCTTCGATCCACATCTGAGCGTAGACCACAGAAAGATAGCCTCCTCCGATGCCGGCAAGACCGCCGCCGAACATGCAGTAGAAGTAACGTATATATGTGACAGGGATCCCCATGGCATCTGCCGCCCTGGGGTTCTCTCCTACCGCTCTTAGGTTAAGCCCGGCACGTGTCCTGAAGAGAAACCAGCAAAGCGCGGCAATAAGCAGGTATGAGACGTAGACCATAGCGTTGTGCTGGAAGAAGATCGGTCCGATGAAGGGGAGGTCGCCAAGAAAGGGCATTTTGAGCGGTGCCATTCCGGAGATAGTCTCTCCGATGACACCTCTGCCGAGAAGTGCGCTAAGTCCGTAGCCTGTGAGAACCATAGCAAGTCCGCTTACTACCTGATTGCACATAAGGGTTATGCACAAAAATGCATGGATCAGCGTTATCGCGGCACCAGCGAAAAAAGAGGCCATGATCCCAAGCCATGGATCACCCGTTGATCTTGTGACTGCGAACCCGGTGTAAGCACCTACGAGCATTACTCCCTCAAGGCCAAGGTTCATCACCCCCGCTCTCTCAGAGACCACTTCTCCGAGTGTCGCATAAAGCACCGGGGTCCCGCTTCTGATCGCGGAAGCCAGGATAGCTACCAGGAAATCCATCTATTTTGCCTCCTCTGCAGGACCTGCAGAAACTCTTACTATCTTTATCCTGAATCTTGAAAGCGTCTCAGCCGCAAGGACTGAAAAAAGGATGAGTCCCTGAAGTATCTGGATGCTTGCCATTGGAAGGCCCATTACAACCTGAAGGGTGTCCCCTCCTACGAGTAAAACTCCCAAAAGGAATGAGACAAGAGGGACATATATCGGGGAAAGCCTGGAAAGCCATGCCACGGTTATGCCTGTGTAGCCGTACCCCATTGTGAAGCCGCGGCTCATCCTTCCATGCAGCCCTGCTATCTCTCCCATGCCTGCCAGTCCTGCTATAGCCCCTCCGATAAATGTTACCAGAATGATGTTCTTCGCTATGTCCATACCGCCGTAACGTGCGGCGCGCGGGTTTTCGCCTATTACTCTAATTTCATATCCCCATTTGCTCCTTTTCAGGACTACCTGCAGTATCACTGCTACTGCAAGCGCAATAAAAATTCCGGCGTGTATTCTCGTGCTTCCCCAGACCCAAAGCCTTGCTGCATCGGGGAAATTTGCTGTGAAGGGAAACCCCCAGCTCATAGGGTCTTTCCAGGGGCCGTAGATAAAATACTCTGATATGTTTATGGCTACATAATTGAGCATCAGCGTTGTTATCGTCTCGTTTACGTTCCATTTTGCCTTGAGGAAGCCGGCGATCCCTCCCCAAATTCCACCGGCTATTGCGGCAGCTATAAACATTATGACGAACATGGCTGCCCAGTTGTCCACAAACATAAACCTTACGGCAGCCACTGTGGCTATTGCGCCCATACAGAGCTGTCCCTCGGCTCCTATGTTCCATATCAGCATCTTGTAGCAGATAAGCCCGGCAAGAGCAGTAAGCATTATCGGGATAGATTTGGTCACTATCTCGCTCAGTCCGTAGATGCTTCCAAACGCCCCGTTCAGCACAGCCCAGTATGCCTCGAAAGGATTTACGCCAAGTATGGAAAAGAGCAGACCTCCTGCGAAGAGGCCGAATACAACAGCTGCTACAGGAATAAGAACATTGACCCATGCAGGGTTGTCAAGACGAGGTTCAAATTTTAAACGGATCATAGAGAGCTCTCCAGTCCTTGCAAAGTTGCAGTTACAACTATAAATTATATCAGATATAATAGATTGCTGAAGGGCGTGAGAGGCTAATGTGGAAGACAACTAAAATTGTTTTGTTTATGGTATTGGCGGCCTTTATTGCAGGACTCATGCCTACGATAATAGATTTAGCAGACAGGACAGTAATATATTCTGTTAAGGAAGGTCTCTCTCTGCATCCTCAGTTTACTGCTTATTTGTCATCTTTCTTCCATACAGCTAAAAGTTACACCTGGCACATCGTTATCGCTTATGCCTTTATCATTGGAATAGTG
>SAAM01000199.1 GCA_009929415.1 Clostridia bacterium
AATTTGCACGCACCGTATATTTATGTTAAAATAATACGGTATGAGATTTGCGCATGTGAATGCGAAGGAATGAAAATTTCGGTTCTCATCTTTCTGCTCAGATAATGAGCCGTATAGTCCAAAGGGAGGTGAAATGTAATGAAAAATTATGAGTTAGTTTATGTACTAAGACCAACTCTTGATGATGAGGCAAAAACAGCTGTACTTGACAAGGTAAAAGCAATAATTGAAACATCTGGAGAAGTTGAGAAGGTTGATGTATGGGGAGCAAGAAGACTTGCATACGAAATTCAGAAGCTTAACGAAGGTTTTTATGTTCTTGTTAACTTTAAGGCAAGCACAGACATACCAAAAGAGCTTGACAGAAACCTTAAGATCAGCGACAGCGTAATCCGTCACATGATAATCAACTTAGATGAGAAGTAAGAGGTAAACACTATGAATGTTGCAATACTGATTGGAAGACTTACAAAAGATCCTGAGCTAAGATACATTCCTTCAACAGGAAAGGCCGTAGCTACATTTGCAATTGCAGTAGACAGACCATTTACATCGAAGGATGGCCAGAGACAGACTGATTTTTTCAACATAGTAGTATGGGGAAAAATAGCAGAAAACTGTGCCAACTATCTTTCCAAGGGAAGACTGGTTGGAATAAAAGGTCAGATCCAGAACAGAAGTTACGATAACCAGAATGGTGAAAAGAGATACGTAACTGAAATAATTGCCGATACGGTTCAATTCCTGGAAAAAGCTCAGGGAGCTTCACCAAGAACTGATTTAAGTCAGGGATTTTCAAATGCTGGCTCAGATATATTTGAGCCATCCGGATTCCAGGCGCCAGAGGGATTTTCTCCAAAGGGGCTTGATGACGAAGGCTACAGAGCACTTGAGGATGATGACGTACCATTTTAAGAAGGAGGTTTGGTCATGGCAGCACAAAGAGGCATGAAAAGAAGAAGAAAAAAAGTAGATCCATTTGCAGGCGACAAGATAAACATGATAGATTATAAAGACGTTGCACTTCTTAAGAAGTATATCTCTGAAAGAGGAAAGATACTTCCAAGAAGAGTTTCAGGAACATCTGCAAAGGCTCAGAGAAAACTAACAGTAGCGATTAAAAGAGCTAGAAACCTGGCACTTTTACCATACTCAGTAGAATAATCATATTCAGGCACAATGACATCATTGTGCCTTTTGATTATCAAAATAAAAATGTTTAATTAATCAGAACTATATTTGTCATGAATAAGATGATTAATTAAGGGTATAAAAATGATGGTAATCTGTAATTACCTGTTTTAAAGACCCAGAAACGAAAGAAGGATAACATATGAAGATTAGATCTTTTTCCTTTGGAAAATTTAATGTAAGGCAGGCAGGGCTCCTGATAGTTGTTGCGGCCATAGGAATGGTTATTGCATTTTTCGGGACCATAATGAACTTCGTTGTGGACCTTGCATGGTTCAGAGAAGTCGGATATACGGATACGTTCCTGAAGATGGTGTTCTCAAAGCTCACGGTAGGAATTCCAATATTCATATTCTTCTATATATTCCTGACCCTTTATCTGAAAATCATAAAGAAGAAATATTATGACAAAATGGGAATAATACCAGATCCGGATTCGGACAAACGTTCCGGAAGGATAAAAAACATAGCGGTGGCAGTTGTATCTGTTCTGTTCGCATTTTCAATCTCGGGTATTTTCTGGATGGATATACTCAAATTCATGAACAGCACAGCTTTTGGAGTAAAGGACCCTCTTTTTGACAGGGATATATCCTTCTATGTATTCAAGCTTCCACTGATAAACAATCTTTTCGCGCTCGCGCTGAATGCTCTGATATCCCTCATGATAATAACGGTAGTGTACTTTGCCGTTCTGATAAGTCAGGACCCTCCGCCAAAAGAGGAGCACAATACACATGATGACAATATCAGAGACATGTATCCGGAGATGAGAAACAGAGAGTCGGTGAACAGGCTCGTAGATCTTGGGCTTTCAATACTGATAACTATAGGCGTAGTGTTTTTTCTGGTGCTTGCGCTCAGAAATGTACTTTCAACCTATGAACTTCTCTATTCTGCACGAGGCGCAATATACGGAGCGGGGTATACAGACGTAAAGGTAGCGCTATGGGTATACAGGATAAAGGCAGTCGTATCTCTTCTGATAGCAGGAGCACTGCTTTTTGGAAGGAAGAAGGGCGATATGAAGAAGCTTGCCCTTGGCGGTGTATCCGTACTTGTTATCGTAACGCTTATAGGTACGGGAGCGGAGATGGCTGTTCAGAACTTCATAGTGTCTCCAGATGAGCTTTCCAAGGAAAGGCCTTACATTCAGAATACTATAAAATACACCAATCTGGCTTATGGGCTCGATGATGTTGAAATAAGAGATTTTCCTGTGGACCAGAATCTGACTGTGGATGACATAATAAACAACAAAGAGACCATAACAAACATAAGCCTTAACGATTACAGGCCTACAAAAGAAGCCTTCAACCAGCTTCAGGGACTCAGAGGATACTACAGCTTCAATGACGTGGATATAGACAGATATGTCATAGATGGAAAGCTTACTCAGGTATTTCTCTCAATCAGAGAGATAGACAAGGACAAGCTTGAAGCCAATGCAAGGACGTGGATAAACACCAAGCTCAAGTATACTCATGGATACGGAGCTACAGTAGCTCCTGTAAATCAGCTGAACCCATCAGGTCAGCCAAACATGATACTCAAGAACGTTCCAGTGAGCACTAATGTTGAGGCGCTTGAGCTTACAAAACCTCAGGTGTATTTTGGAGAGCTTACCAATGACTATGTAATAGTTAACACGAATGAAATGGAATTCGATTATCCTAAAGGCGATTCCAACGAGATGACCAAATATGAAGGGGCTGGCGGAATAGAACTAAATCTGTTCAACAGATCACTTTTTGCCACGAGAGAAAGAGATCTCAAGATACTGATTTCGGGTGGTATAAATTCTGACTCTAAAATCCTGATCAACCGAAATATAAAGACCAGGGTACAGAAAGTAGCTCCATTCATAAGGTTTGATGAAGATCCATATGCCGTGATAGCGGATGGAAGGATTCATTATATCATAGATGGATATACGGCGACCAATTTCTACCCTTATTCGGAGCCGTTCAGCGACAAGAGTAATACAAACTATATAAGAAACTCTGTAAAGGCAGTGGTGGATTCATATGATGGAACTATAGATTTCTATATATCTGATGAGACTGACCCTATTATAGAGACATATTCAAAGATATTCCCTGGTCTTTTCAAGGAAATGAGCGAAATGCCGGAATTCGTAAGAAGCCACATCAGGTATCCGCAGTTCCTGTTCGATATACAGGCGCAGATGTATGCTACGTACCACATGAGCAATCCGGATGTATTCTATAACAGAGAAGACAAGTGGGATATCCCTGTAGAAACATATCAGGGAGAGACGGTTCCGATGGAGTCATTGTATTTCACGTTCAAGCTCCCAAAAGAAGAGAAAGCGGAATTTGTACTCAGCATACCGTATACACCTAAGCAGAAACAGAATATGACTGCATTTCTAGTTGGGAGGAATGATGGAGAATTCTATGGAGACCTGGTGCTATACAGTTTCCCTAAGGATAAGAGCATTATAGGACCTCAGCAGATGGAAGCAAGGTTCAGCAACAATGATGTCATATCAAAAGATCTTTCGCTATGGGACAGCCGCGGCTCGCAGGTGCTCAGGGGCCATATC
>SAAM01000200.1 GCA_009929415.1 Clostridia bacterium
TATAAAGTATGACAATAAATATAAGGTATCTAAAAAGAGCTTTATGATGGTGAGGATAATAAATGCCAGGAACATACTCTGTGAAATCCTCAGGAGAAATCCTGGGATAAGGCAGATCGGGGCATTTAAGATAGAAATAGAGGACTCGGTCATAGAAGATAACAACTTCACGGAGACTTTTGATTTTTCAGAGGGATCAGGCGAAGAGGATAAGCCGGAAAGCGGCATTCCTTTCATAAAGATTGACATATCGGATCTTGCATCGCTTTACATGAAATCCTCAAATATCGAACATCTCGAAAGAGCAGGGTGTGTAAATTTTGAATCTGAGCATGACAGAAGCTTCTTTGCAGATCTTTTTGGAAATGAAATAAAAGAGAACTATATAAATGATTATATTTAAATAAGGATGCGGAGGTGACCTGTGTTTAGACATTATTCTTTTGTGATATTTGTCTGCGTGATCATCTCCGCATTTGTAATTACATATGATGCTGAACCTGAGGCAGAGATCCATGACGACGTGACTATTCAGGAGACTGTAAAGTCTGTAGAGTTAAAGCCGAAGTACCTGGAGATCCAGGCGGGAGAGATACTCATAAAAAGCTACGACAGGGAGCTGGAAATATCTGCAGGAGACGTGATAAGCTTCAGCGGAAGGCTCATGAGCTCCGAATACTATGTTCAGAAATACCAGAACCGCTCCTATACAGGTTATCTGAAATCAAGGAACATAAGCTACATATGCTATCCGAAAAAACTGGAGGTCACGGGACATGAAAAAGGGATATACTCAGCAAGAGGAAGCCTCATCTCGGCTGTGGACAGGCATATCGACAGGCTGTACAGGTCGGACGCTCCGGTTTTCAAGGCGCTTTTCTATGGGGACCGCTCAGAGCTGTCAGAGGACATAAAGACTTCCTTCTCAAGGACGGGCACGGCTCATATACTTGCGCTTTCGGGATTTCATACAGGCATAGTGCTTGTATTCATAAATATCCTGCTCATAAGGGTTCCGGTAAGGAAAAGAGGCTTTGCAGCGTCTGGGATACTCCTGGCTTACGCATTCCTGACGGGGCTCAGGCCATCTATAATAAGAGCAGTAGCCTTCTTCATAATATATTATGTATCCTTCATAAGGGAGGAACGCTACAGCGTGCTCAGCAGCGCTCTTCTGACGGCTTCTGTCATGGCTGCCGTGAATCCTTACTATATATACGATGCAGGATTTCAGCTTTCATTTGCGAGCGTCATATCTATTGCCATGTTCATGCCCCTGGCCCGCAGATATTCGGTGCCTTCATTCATGGCAGTGACCCTGTCGGCGCAGATACTTACGCTTCCTATAGTCGTGTACAGCTTCGGAGTGATGCCGATTTTTGGCCTTGCCGCCAACTTTGCGGTGATTCCCCTGATTTCCCTTGCCATGGCGCTTTTCCTTGTGTCCATGATATTTTATGCAGCCTCTGCAGTGATTCCCTTTGCAGGATTTTTTGCGAAATACATATCCCAGGGAGCCATATTCGTAAAGGATATGCTGATACAGATAAACCATATGTTTGAAAGGCTTCCATATTCATATATGGAGAATCTGGAAACAGAAATTTGGAAAATTGCGCTGTATTATGTTATAATACTTCTCATATACAGGTTATGGGAAATAAAGACAGTCAAGGAGAATATATATGAACTTGAAGAGCTACCGAAAATCATTGCTTGAAAATAACAGTTTTCTGATTTTTGGACAGGAAGACTATTTTATATCATATGCAGCTGATGTCCTGAAAACAAAGCTGATCAGAGATTTTGCAGATTTCAACTATACAGAGGCAGACCAGAAGTCTGTCTCATTCAACGATTTTCATGCGGTGCTTGAGTCCGTTCCCATGATGGACACGGCAAGGGTGGTGCATCTCAAAAACTTCCAGTTTGCACAGTCGGCCTCAAATCCATGGCCGAAGGAAGATCTGGAAGCGCTCAAAGAGGCGGTCAGAAACCTGGACCCTTCTGTAAATCTCATGATAAGCTCGACCTCTGTCGAAGTAAAGAAGGACGGCGACAGCAAAAAGAACTCATATCCAAAGCTGCTGACCGAGCTCAGCGCCATCATGACGCCGTTTCCGCTTGGCAGCCTCAGCGCAGGAGAGTTTGAGCAGTATATAAACGATGCCGTGGCAGAGAGGTCTGAGAACAGCATTAAGCTTGACAGGGCTCTGCTAAGATACTATATGGAGCTTTCGGGATATCTTTTCAAGGACAATGCGAGGACCATAAGAGATATCAACAATGATATAGAAAAGCTCGTGAGCTATATAAGGGAGAAGGGCAGCATAAGCAGCCAGGAGATGGAGACTCTTTTTATAAGGGAGTTTGATTCGGACGTGTTCAAGCTCATAGACTGCATAGTGAAGAATCAGAAGAGCACGGCTTTTGGGATATACAGCAATCTCACGAAAAAGGGAGAGCCGGCCATAAAGATAGTGGCTACGGTGGGCAGCAGCCTCTCTACGATGATAAAGGCATCATATTATGTGGAGAAAGGATATACTCAGGCCATGGCCGCTCAGGCTATGGGAAAGCACCCGTTTGCAGTAAAGTCGGGTCTTGAGAATCTAAAGAGGATCGGCAGGAAAAAAGCGATAAGATGCCTTGAGTCACTAATAAGGACGGATTACGACTTTAAGACCGGCAGGCTTTCGGAGAATGTATACGGGGAGATGGCGCTGTCTCGGATATTCAGCGTGATTTCAGAGAGCGAAGGTAAAAACTGATTTCAGATGCTTATACGGATACTAAAAAGAGTCAAATAAATAACCATAGGGTTACTATGGTATTATTTGACTCCCCGATATAGTAAGTTAAAATTATTATCCAATAAAATTCCTGTACTATTTTGCAGTGTTTAGTTTTGCAGCAAGTCTAGATACTTTTCTAGATGCAGCATTCTTATGGATTGTTCCTTTTGCAGCAACCTGCATTATTTTCTTCTGAGCGTACTGGAACGTAGAAGCAGCCAGTTCAGTGTTACCTGCAGCTACAGCTTCTTCAAATCTTCTGATAGCAGTTTTAACCTGAGATTTTCTCATTCTATTGATAGCAGTCTTCTTTGCTGTAACAGATATTCTTTTCTTTGCTGATTTAATATTAGCCAATTGATTCACCTCCCACCAATTAAAAATAGACATTAATAACGTATATGAGTATACCACAGAATTTCACGAGTGTAAATAATAAAAAGGGAAAAAAAGAAAAAAATTTAACCCCATTATGATTGAAAAAAACCTGAACATCAGATAGAATATTAAGGTTAGGACACATTGAGAGGAGAAAACTATATGGACAAGCAACAGAGAACTAGAAATTTTAGTATAATCGCCCATATTGACCACGGAAAATCAACATTAGCTGATAGATTGATAGAACAGACAGGAGTAGTAGCTCACAGAGAGATGAAGGAGCAGCTGCTTGACAACATGGATCTCGAGAGAGAGAGAGGAATCACTATCAAGCTCCAGAGCATAAGGCTCATATACAAGGCGGATGACGGCGAGGAGTATTATCTGAACCTGATTGATACGCCGGGGCACGTAGACTTTAACTATGAGGTATCGCGAAGTCTTGCCGCATGCGAGGGAGCGCTTCTTGTAGTTGATGCGGCTCAGGGTGTAGAGGCACAGACGCTCGCAAACGTATATCTTGCAATAGAGCAGGACCTTGAAGTGGTGCCTGTAATAAACAAGATAGATCTTCCGAGCGCAAG
>SAAM01000201.1 GCA_009929415.1 Clostridia bacterium
CGTTCAGGACCGGGACCCGGGCCGAGGTATGTGTTCCAATAGTGCAGACATACAGATACAAAGGTTATCAGCAAAATGTTGGAGAGCAGAAATCTTGTAAGATGCCTTTTGAACAGGAAAAGATCTATTAAGATAAAATAATTTACATAAAAAGTGATTAAGAGTGATACAGGGAAGGCACTGAAATGGAGAAATTCCTTTAACTCCATACTTTTTCCCAAAGCACCCGAGAACATGACAGGTGAGTAGAAGATCAGAGACCAGACGATAATATGTATCGCCGGTGTCATCCATCTTTTTGCACGTATGCTTTTCTCTTTATTCATAACGTATTGCCTCTATAGGATCCAATCCTGATGCTTTTTTGGCAGGATACCATCCGAAGAACACTCCTGTAACGGTACATACCAGGAAGGATAGTATCACAGAGAAGAGCTGTACCTGAATTGGCCATCCGATTACAAATTTAATCATTGCAGCGCTTCCGATTCCCAGAATAACGCCAATAACACCACCGGTCACACTTATTATAATAGCCTCTATCAGAAACTGAAGCAGAATATGTCTCCCCTTTGCTCCGATTGACATTCTGAGCCCTATCTCCCTTGTGCGTTCAGTAACCGAAACATACATAATGTTCATAATGCCTATTCCTCCTACCAGTAATGAGATTCCTGCTATGCATGCCAAAAGTATGGTCATTATGTCCGTTGTGGAGCTAAGCATTGAGGTGAGCTCTTCCTGCGACCTGACATTAAAATCATCCTCCTCTCCCTCCCTGAGCTTGTGGTTTTCACGGATAATTGATGATATACTCTCTGTTGCCGCTTCTGAAAGTTCCTCACTCACCGCTGATGCAAAAATACTGTTTATATATGTTATTGATAAAATTCTTTTCTGAATTGTTGTGAATGGTGCTATGATTATATCGTCCTGATCCATTCCCATTGCGTTGTATCCTTTTGCTTCCAGAATTCCTATTATCTTGAAGGGGGTCTTATTAAACCTTATTACCTTTCCTAAAGGGTCCTCACCATTGGTGAAGAGGTTCTTGACAATTGTGGCCCCGACCACACAAACCTTCCGGGAGCTCTTTAAATCCTCATCTGTGAACATCTCTCCTCTCTCAACCTTGTATGTCCTGATATCCAGATACTCGGTATTGGCTCCCGTGACTGAAGTAGGGGCATTGTTTGCCCCGTAGATTACCTGTCCGCTGCTACTTACAACGGGAGTGCTGTGTGCAATATATTGTGCCTCATTGGCCACCCTTTTATAATCTTCCATTTTAAGAGTCTGCATACTGCCGGCACTTTGCCTTACACCGCCGAACTGCCCGTTTCCGGGCTGGATCATAATCAGGTTTGACCCCATTTCGGATATCTGGCTCCTTATGCTTGACTTTGAACCTTGTCCGATTGCAAGCATCGCAATAACAGAGGCTACTCCGATTATAATTCCCAACATAGTCAGGAATCCCCTGAGTTTGTTGTTCATAAGGGCCCTGAATGATATCTTGATTAAGTTTCTGTAATTCATTGTCTGTAATTTTTATTCCCGACATCCTCTATTATCAGGCCGTCCTTTAGTGTGATTGTTCTGCTGCTGTATTCTGACAATTCGGGATTATGCGTCACGAATACAATTGTTCTTCCCTGTTTGTGGAGTGATTGAAACAGGGCTAATATCTCCATAGAGGTCTTTGAGTCCAGATTTCCGGTTGCCTCATCGGCAAGTATGAGAACAGGGTCGTTGACAAGTGCTCTTGCAATTGCAACCCTTTGCATCTGTCCGCCTGACATCTGGTTGGATTTGTGATTCATCCTGTCCTCGAGTCCTACAGCTTTCAGCGCTTCGATAGCCCTTCTCTCCCTCTCTTTTTGTGAAACCTTAGGATTGTAGAAAAGGGGCAACTCTACATTCTCGATTGCTGTTGTTTTAGGAAGCAGATTATAGGACTGGAAAACGAATCCGATTTTTCGGTTCCTTAATGTAGCCCTCTCATTTTTATCCATACTCCTTACCGAGACACCGTCAAGGTAATAATCTCCGGCAGTGGGGGTGTCAAGACAACCCAACAGATTAAGCAAAGTGGATTTTCCTGACCCGCTGGTCCCCATAATTGTCACGAATTCCCCCTCTTTAATTGTGAAATTGACTCCTCTGAGAGCATGCACTGTTTCATCCCCAACTATGAAGTCTCTTGAAAGGTTGTCAGCTTTGATGATTGTATTCATATCAATTATTTTCTCTTTTCTCCCGGTCTGGACGGCATAAACGGACTCTTTCCTGTATCACTGCCATTAGATTTTGCAACCATCTTATCAGGTGCGGCAGTCATACCTGTAACCACAAGATCACCCTCTTTTATCTCTCCTGACACTTCAGTGTATATCCCGTCAGATACACCTGTTCTAACCTTCACCGGACAAATATTTCCATCAGGCTTCTTAACCCAGATCGTTTTAGTTGCGGTTTGAGTCTGCTCTGCTCCATTCGGCTTCTCCGGGGCGGATTCCGGTTTTCCCGGTACTGGTTCCGTTGCCTGCTTTACTGCCTCACTCTTTGTGACACCTGACTCTGGGGTAAATCTCAGTGCTTTTGAAGGAACAAGTAATATATTATCCTTCTCTTCTGTCGTTATTGTGATATTGGCAGTAAGTCCCGGCTTGAGCTTGTAGTCAGGATTCGGGGCATTGACAACCACCTCGTATGTAACTACATTAGATGTTGTAGTCGGCTGAAGACGAACCTGAGTGACTTTTCCGCTGAAAGTATCTTCAGGGAAAGCATCGACTGTGAAGGAGACACTCTGCCCCTCCATAACCTCTCCTATATCTGCTTCATCAACATCGGCTATAACCTGCATCTGAGTCAGGTCGTTAGCAATGGTGAACAGGGTAGGAGTGCTGAAGCTTGCAGCAACGGTCTGCCCTTCATCTACAGCTCTGTCAAGTACGACACCGTCAATTGGGGAGTAGATTGTTGCGTATGATAAGTTTTGCCTTACCTTTTTTATGTCAGAGGTTGCTTTTATAAAAGCACTGTTTGCCTTATCATATGAGTATTTTGAAGACTCATATTCTGTATCACTTATAAGGTTCTTCTCATAAAGGGATTTAGACCTTTCATAATTCTTCTTCTGATATTCATATTCCGTCTCTGCAGACTTAAGGGTTGCCTCGCTGGATTTTAACTCTGATTCGAGGTTGGTCCTGTCAAGCACAGCCAGCACAGTCCCCTTCTTCACCTTTGAGTTGAAATCAACATATATATGGTCGATTATTCCGGACACCTGTGTGCCGACCTCTACCTGTATAATCGGTTCTATCGTGCCAGTGGCAGTAACTGTATTTTCAATTTTTCCCTTATAAACGGCAGAGGATTCATAGCCGACCGCAACCTTCTCTTCCGGTCTGAATAAGAGGAACACTAATATTACAACTGTCAATAGTGCACTTGTAATTATTATCAACTTTTTTTTCATATTTTTTCTATTATTTTATTTCTTTTCTATAAATCTATCGGCTGATTCTGATAAAATTGCAATAATTTCAGAGAGAGCAAAGCCTGATATTTGGATTGACTCTTCTCTTGCATGGCAGACAGATATGCCTGCCTCTCAGAGAGAAGTTCCACGGTATTCTTTATCCCCTCGTTGTACTGCTCCTGAACCTGAGTGTAACTAAGCTCTGTATATTTTAAATTATCCACGGCTGCTTCGTAGCGACTCTTAGCAGACCG
>SAAM01000202.1 GCA_009929415.1 Clostridia bacterium
GAAAGTAGAAATATATAAGTCACGCCACAGTAAAAATGTCTATATTTTTATAAAAATGTATATATTTTTCGTATCGGAAGATATCCTCACATAAGCCGTCTCAGAGGAGAAACCGAGAAAGACAGGGACACTGTACAAAGGGCCATGCAGACTACAAACGTAGAGCATCTAAGGGACCGTTTTTTCACTGAGATATCGGGCGGAGAAAGACAGAGGGTAGTGCTCGCGCAGGCAATCGCGCAGGATCCTGAGGTGATACTGCTTGACGAACCTATATCCAATCTGGACCCTCAGTATCAGGTGGAGATACTTGACACTGTGAAGAGGCTGAGCATCGAGCAGGGGCTCACTGTCATAGCAGTGCTTCATGACCTCAATTTCGCATCTATGTACAGCGACAGGATAATCCTTATGGATGATGGCAGGATATATAAATCTGGAAGCGTGGAGGAAGTGCTGACTGCAGATAATATAAGGAAGGTTTTTGATACAGAGGTGCTTGTTTCGAGGAGCCCCGTAATAAACAGGCCTCACATATATTCAAAAAGCAGAGGTTTTTTTGAAATCCCGAAGGAAAAAATACACATAATATGCGGAGGAGGAAGCGGCAGCGACCTCATGCACCAGCTTCACCATCTTGGATACAGGCTCAGCGTATGCGTGCTCAACCAGGGAGACATGGACTGGCAGACCGCAAAGGATTACGGCCTTGAAATGGTTGAGGAAAGCCCGTTCAGGCCGGTATCAGAGGAATCGTACAGAAAAAATCTGGAGAATATAATCAGCGCAGATGCCGTGATAATATGCCCGGTATGCTTTGGATATATGAACCTGGCAAATATCGAGATACTGTGCGAGCCGCAGCTGAAAGACAAGGAAATATACATGATAGAAGAGGACGATTACAGGGCCAGGGATTTCACTGACGGAAGAGCCAGCGAGATACTCAGCGGCCTTATGGAAAGAAAAACTTGCAGGAAGGGATTTTTAGATGAAGACGGCATCAGGAAGCAGAGCTAAAACTACGGCAATATATGCGTTCATGATAACAGCATTCTTTTTGTCCATGCTCGTATCCATGCGGTTTGGCGCCGTAGACCTCAGCGTGGGGGATATAGCAGGGGCGCTTGCTAATGGCCCCGGAAGCACGGAGCATACCATATTCTACAAGGTGAGGCTTCCGCGTGTAATGCTCGGAGCAGTTGCAGGAGCAGGACTTGCCATGGTGGGAGCCGTTATGCAGGGGATATTTCAGAACCCCCTTGTGGATTCATATACTCTGGGAATGTCATCAGGCGCATCTCTTGGAGCAGTGATAGCAATAGTTACAGGTATCAGTACAAAGATTCCGGGGATAAGCACCCTCAGCGCATTTGCGTTCATGGGAGCTGTGGGTACGCTTACATTCGTATACTTTCTGAGCAGCAGGAGCGGAAAAGTATCCACATCTTCTTTACTACTTTCAGGAATTGTAGTAAGCTATTTTATATCGGCGCTGATATCGATACTGATGATGCTCAACAGCGACAAGATCGAGAGCATAGTGTTCTGGAATATGGGGAGCATAGCAGGGGCTACCTGGACAAAGACCGCGGTGGCAGCCGGCGTAATAATACCGTGCACCTTCATCCTGTATTACTTCTGGAGAGAGCTGAACATGATGTCCTTTGGAGAAGAATCAGCCTCCAACCTTGGAGTAAATACGGCAAGGACCAAGATAATACTTCTGCTGACGAGCTCCCTGATAGTGGGGACTGTAGTTTCAGTAGGAGGCACAATAGGATTTGTAGGACTTATAGCCCCGCATATAGCAAGATATTTCACAGGAGCTGAAAACAGGAAGCTGCTTTTTCTTTCAGCACTTACAGGCTCCGTTACGCTCATGCTTGCGGATACGCTCGGAAGGCTTCTCACAAGACCTGCAGAAATACCTGTAGGAGTCATGACGGCAGTAATAGCGGGACCGCTTTTCATATACCTGCTTAGAAAAAATGGGAGGAAATAATCATGAAATTATATAATACGCTCACAAGAAAGAAAGAGGAATTTATTCCTATCGAAGACAACAAAGTAAGAATGTATTCATGCGGACCTACAGTATATAATTATTTCCATATAGGAAATGCGAGGCCGTTCATTATGTTCGACCTTCTCAGGAACTATCTGATATACAGAGGATACGAAGTCACGTTCGTACAGAATTTCACGGATGTGGACGACAAGATAATAAAGAGAGCCAATGAGGAGGGGATAAGCCCGTTCGAAGTGGCAGACAAATATATAGCTGAATACTTCAGGGATGCAGACGGCCTTGGAATAAGAAGAGCAGATGTACATCCGAGAGTTACGGAAAACATACCTCAGATAATAGAGTTCATCGAAGAGCTCATTGAAAAAGGCTATGCATATGAATCCGCAGGAGACGTATATTTCGATACTCAGAAATTCAAGGATTATGGAAAGCTCTCACGCCAGAATCTCGCAGAGCTTAACCTCGGATCAAGGATAGAGGTAAATGAGGATAAGAGACATCCTATGGACTTTGCGCTCTGGAAAAGTAAGAAGGAAGGCGAAATCGGCTGGGAATCTCCATGGAGCGAAGGAAGGCCGGGATGGCACATAGAGTGCTCCGTAATGAGCAGAAGATACCTCGGAGACACGATCGACATACATTCAGGAGGGCAGGACCTCATATTCCCGCATCATGAGAATGAGATCGCGCAGAGCGAGGCAAGATCAGGAAAGCCATTCTCAAACTTCTGGGTTCACAATGGATATATAAACATAGACAATCAGAAGATGAGCAAATCGCTCAATAACTTCTTTACGGTAAGAGAGATATCAGATGAGATGGATCTTGAGATAGTCAGATTCTTCATGCTGAGCGCGCATTACAGAGGACCGGTAAATTACAGCAAGGAGCTTCTGGATCAGGCAAAGGCAGGAATGACAAGGCTTTACAACTCAAAGAACAGGATGGAGTTTCTCCTGTCGATGGCAGAAAGCGGAATAAGAGAAGAGGAAAAGGCAAACCTTGAGAAACTTCCTGAGTTCAAGAAGGCCTTCATCGATGCTATGGATGACGACCTCAACACAGCCGATGCAATAACTGCTATATTCGAGCTTGTTTCATTCGTAAACACTACTGCGAAGGATGAAAGCTCAAAGGAGTATATTGAGCAGTGCCTTGCGATTTTCAGCGAGCTCACCGGAGTTCTGAACATCATCCAGAAGAAGGATGATGTAGATGAAGAGAAGATAAACGAGCTTATCGAAAAAAGAACTGCAGCAAAGAAAAATAAGGATTTTGCAGAATCAGACAGGATAAGGGACGAGCTTAAGGCAATGGGAATAGAGCTGCTTGATACCAGACAGGGAACAACATGGACCAAAATCAAATAAATACAGAAGCTTCATCACGATGTTCAAAAGTGAGAGTTCCGATATCTGCAATGAATCCGATAGTGCTGGCATATATAGGCGATGGGATATATGAGCTGCTCGTAAGGAAGAAGATGGTCGAGAACTATCCAAATGACAAGATACAGAGCCTTCACAAGAAGACGGTAAGCTTTGCAAAGGCATCGAGCCAGGCGAAGGTGGTAAGGACTCTCAGAGAAGAAGACTTTTTTACAGAAGAAGAGTGGGCATGGGTAAAAAGAGGCAGAAATCAGCAGTCCATCCCGCCAAAGAATGCGGTGATGTCTGAATACAGGTATGCTACCGGATTTGAGACCCTGAT
>SAAM01000016.1 GCA_009929415.1 Clostridia bacterium
CCTGATGAAGAGAATCTTTCTGCTGGTATGAGGGGTGCAGTTTCACTTCTGGAAAAGCTTAAGGAAAATCATGACCTCAATTATATCCTTATGCTTAACGTTGAGCCTCATGAGAGAGACACCGAGCAGGTAGCGACTGTCTATGACGGATCTGTAGGAAAGCTTATGCCGGTCGTATATGTGAGAGGAAAGCTTGCGCACGTAGGCCAGGTATTCAGAGGATTCAACCCTATAAACCTGCTTTCTGAGATAGTGAGAAAGACAGAGCTCAACCCGGACTTCATAGAGACTGTTGGAAACACGACCACTCCGCCTCCTACATGGCTTTACATGAAGGATAAAAAGGAAGTATATGACGTTTCTCTTCCAATCGCTGCGGCAGGCTACATGAGCATACTGACTCTGGACAAGCCGCCCAAGGAGATATTTGACAGGCTCCATGAGCTGAGCACACAGGCATTTGAAGAAGTTATCGCAGATGTAAACAGAAGCTACAGCAGATATCAGGAGATGTCGGGCAAGAAGCTGGATGAGCTTACCTGGAAGCCAAACGTAAAGCTTTACGGAGACCTCTATAAGGAAGCAGTAAGAGATTCAGGAGAAGCATTCACCTCTGCTATGGAAGTGCTCATGCAGGAGATAAAGATCAGCTTCAACAAAGGGGAGCTGTCAATAATTGACGGGGCATACAGGATAATTGAGAAGACCCTGGAGTTCGTAAATGATCTTTCACCGGTAGTCGTGCTGGCTCTGGCGCCGCCATATTATCCGAATACCAACAATAAGATGGTAGCCGACAAGTGTGCGGAAATAAACAGAGCGGTTGAGAGCCTCGTTGACTTTGCAAAGAAGGAATGGAATCAGGAATACTTCGTGCAGAATTACTTTACGGGAATATCAGACCTCAGCTATGCTATGTTTGAGGCTGACAGCGAGAACATAGACTATATAGAGGAAAACATGATGATGTGGAAGCATGTATACTATATCCCTCTGGACAAGATAAAACAGCTTTCTGTGCCTGTCCTCAACGTCGGGCCATGGGGCAAGGATTTCCATAAGTACACAGAAAGAGTATATATGGAAGACCTTTTCGAGAGGACTCCTGTGCTTATAGACAGAGTGATAAGGGAGCTTCTGGGATAGTAGCGGCCAGTTATAAAACAGAAAAACAGACCTTGTGCAGGCAGTGTCATAAATTTAGACATTGTTTGCGAGGGTCTGTTTTTTGTGGTTATTCGTATTTTGAGAATGCATCCTTAAGGATATAATATGATGGTTTGAGTCTTTCGTGATAAGTCGGCATATCCCAGGTTTCCCATGTGAAAGGCTTCATCTCGACTCTGGATGAGGAGCCTTCGCTGGACGCGGAGTCTTCGACTGCCGCTCCTATGCTCATTTCTCCTGCTGGAATTTTCTTTATTCCGTGTCTGTATAAATCTGCCATTATTTCTCTTCTGCCTGGGTTCATGACGTTAAGGAGCTGCCATGGAATCCTTATCTCAACCTTTCCGTCTTTGTATATGAAGTCGCTCATTGAGTTGAAATCACTGGACTCAGGGTTGGCGTTTCCGAATCTGAGAAGTCCGGTCTCATATGAGCTGAAAGGCAGCACTTTCCTGTCCTGAGGAAGGTAGAGCTCCTTGTTGAGGGCCAGGTTCATGTTGTTGAAGAGGCCGGTGTTCCTCTGGGTGAACAGAGGATTCTGAGGTATCATCTTAAGACTGTATCCGTACATATAGTAGAAGGAATCATAATATGCATCGACCTTTATCCTTGATTCTTCTTTTCCGTTTATTTCGATAACGAAGTCGGCCTGGCTGCTGAAGGTCATGTCGTAATCAAGCGGCCTGTCATTTCCCTGTCCTTCGATGGTGTCAATTGGTATTATAAGCTTGTCTGATTCGAAATCGAAATCCGGAGCATCAGCCATGAGGTAGAGATATTTTTCATCCGATTTGCTGTAGAGCTTTATATCCTCAGTCTCTGCTAATGGAGCGGCATCCGTCCACTCGGAGAAATCTCCGTCAACATAGGATACGCTCTTTTCTTCGCCAGGGTCAAATGCCATGATTCCGAACTGCTGCTCGTTTGTCTGAGGATTGGACCAGTAAGGTCTTGAGTCTGGATCATCAAAATCCATGGTGTTCCAGGTCCGCTTGAACCATTCATCCTGCCATGTGAATACGAGGCCTCCCATGTAACCTTCGGAATATATGTCATTAAGCATTTCAGCAAGGATGCGGCCCTGCTCGCTCTCGTCGTGGTTACCCTGATGGTAGCCCATGGTGATGTTTTCGTGGGCCATTCCTCTTGATGCAGGGACTCCGAACTCTGCAACAAGAACCGGCATGGTGTGCTGGCTCATGAGGTCTCTCAGATAGGCCCTGTATGAGTTTATCTTTCCTGTCTCATCCCTGAAGGTAGCATACTCACGCTGATAGTTCATGAAATCAGGATAGTACGGATATATGTGATATGATGCGAACACTCCAGGCTCAAAGCTTTCGGAGGCTTTTATATGCTCTATGTTCACGACGGCCCTGTCTTCATCAACTGAAGGCTCATTGCTGTGCTCAAGCATGTCTGTCGTAGGCCAGTTTGAATAGCTCACCGGCCTCTGAGCGTCATATTTCTCGGTTTCATATGCTATAAGGCTGTCTCCGACTTCGCAGAGGAAGGCCTCAAAAGGAGATGCGCCCTCTGTGCGGAGGTACTTGCCGCTGTAGCTGTCTTTTTCGGGGTTGTTCGTATTGGTTCCTTCGACAAAGTCCGGGTACCATTCTATCCCGAGGATCCAGCCTATCGTATACTCTGAGACATCACTTGTGTAGGTTCCGCTCGCAAATCCTGCCTTTTTAGGGAGGGTCAGGTTTCCGTGGAGTATGTCCACCAGATCTCTGCCGTCCTTTATGAAGTCGTTCATTATCTTTGAATCCTGCGCATATGCGTCGAGCAGGTGATCTATGTCTTCCTCTCTTACCCACACTCCCTGGAGCAGGTAGATCGGGTTGTCGCTGGTCTTGTTGAAGAGATGCAGCGCGTCATAGAAATCCGGGGTCAGGGTGGTGTATACTCTGAGCGTATTTGCGCCCATCTCTGAAATTTGCTTTAGCCATCTCAGGTATTCGCCTTTGGTAATGGCAAGCTCACCCGGGAATGCTCCGGGCTTTCCGGCTCCAAGGTTAACTCCTTTTAAGAATTTCTTCTCCCAGCTGCCGTCTACATTGACAAGGAAGTCGCTGCCCTCCACTTTTGAAGGATAAGGAAGCCTTTCCTCTGAAGGTATTTCGCCTGAAGCGGCTCTTGCGCTTACGTCCTCTATGATCTCTGACATAAGAGGTACATAGCAGTTCCAGTAAAAGTATTCAGGCTTGTCTCTGTAGTATTTTGACATGAACTGTTTGATCCTGTGAAGGCTGTCATACCTGTAGAACTCGCTGCCGCTCTGCATGTCTGCAAAATCTCCGGCAAAGTAGTAGGATTGATACTGCCTGTTGACCTTATGGACTGCGGCAGGAAATGAAATTGGGATCCCGTTTTCGCTGAGCAGTTTTTTTCCATCTTCTGTAAGATCGGCTTCGTAATCTGCAAGGATTTCCGTACCGGGCTCGGGATTTATTACCTCGAACCACATCTTGAAGGTCGAGTCATTTTTTATGGAGTACTTCTCCCTGAATTCTTCCCTGAACTTTATGGAATATCCGGATTTTTCGTAATGTTTCTCTTTTTCGAGAACGACTATCTGCCCTTCATCTGATATGAATACGAACCCGTGTCCGCTGAAATTCCATACTCTGCCTTCCTGGGATTCATACTGCTCAACTATTGCGTCCGGGATTTCTACATATTTTCTGAGGTCGTCAAATTGCCTTCCTCTCCATCCGGACCATTCAAGCGAGAATATGGACTCAAGTATCTTCTTGTTATCCTCGTTGGTAGGGGAGGAGGCGATGTTGAATTCTCCTACTATGGTATTTCCGTTTCCAAGGTTTTTTTCTATTATGCGGATTTCCTTTTCATCAAGCCCTCCGTAGATATTTCTGTTTTCACTGTCATATGCCTCTGAGGTTGTGAGGTCATCCTGATATACGCCGTAGGTATCGGTAAGATATATCATGTCCGGAGTCTCGACTGTATCCGGGATTTCTCTTATTTCAAAGGTATTCTTTTCGAGCGGGAAGTAGCCGTAGTAGTCTTTTGTGCTGTCAAAGTATTCTCCGGTCTTTTCGTTTACTATCTTTCTGTAATCGAGTACCCATGTGAGCGCCTTGTGCTCTCTGTAGTCAGGCCTTGGCACGGTCTTGTCTATTATCCAGACATTGAGCTCTGAGGCTGGCAGCTGGCTCCATTCGTAGGCTGGCCTTAGTATGAAAAAGGCAGGGATCAGTATCACTGCGACAATAAGGATGTTCAAAAGGATATATATTGTTTTTTTCATAGTCCCGTTAATTTGCTCTGGCAAATCCCTTTCTCTCTAATTTTTCCCAGCTCTCAGATTTCGCGATGAGCCTGATATAGGCGGTTGTCCTCCAGAGGCTTATGAGCTGTCTTGGCCCAAAGTTCTCAAATATTGACAGCAGCACCAGTATGGACATTTCTCTGAGGTTGAAGTACTTGGTCTCGTTCTCGGCAATGAGTATCGAGGAAAGCGATATGAGCACTCCCATGAGTATAGTCACTATGAAAAGCATTATCATGATCTGCGTGTTCAGCAGCCCGAGAAATAGTGCGAGCACTATCATTATATATCCCTGGATCTCAAACACGGGGCCGATGACTTCGAATATAAGGAAGTAGGGCATCGACACGAGCCCGGTTATCCTGTGTTTAGGATTGAAGATCATCTTCTTGTGGAAGAACAGCACATCGATAAGCCCGTTATGCCATCTTATCCTCTGCTTCTTAAGGAAGTCATATTCCTCCGGGACCTCGGTCCAGCAGTTGGCATTGAAGGCATATGCGATTTTGTACTTCTGATTGAGCTCTTCCATGTGGCGCCTTATCCTGACCACGAGCTCCATGTCCTCTCCGACGGTGTCCTTGGCATAGCGGCCGCTGCTTGTGAGGTAGCCTCCCACGTTCTGAACTCTCTCTTTTCTGAAGAGCCCGAATGCCCCGGAGATTATGAGTAGCCCGTTTATGTTTGCCCATCCGAGCCGTCCTGTCATGAAAGCCCTTATATATTCCACAGTCTGTAGCCTTGCGATGAAGTTCTTTGGTATGGCTATGTTTGTGAGGGTTCCGTGGTCTATCGTGCAGCCGTTTGCCGCGAATATGTTCCCTCCGAGGGCTGGGGTCTCCACTCCCATGTCAAGCTCCAGAGATGCGAGCTTGAGGAGGGACTCATCCTCAAGCAGGGAATCCGAATCGATGCAGCAGAAATACTCCTTGTTTGAGATATTGATTCCCACATTGAGGGAATCGGCCTTGCCGCCGTTCTTCTTGTCGACTACTATGAGGTTTGGCATGGAGCTGTTCATATATACTCCGCGGACCTCTTTTGTATTTATCCTGCTGTCGATTATATAGTCAACCCTCTTAAGACTGAATCGCTGTATTACCGTATCCAGGGTGCTGTCCCGGGAGCCGTCGTTTACTACTATAAGCTCATACTCCGGGTATTTGAGGTTGAGAAGCGAGTTGATGCTCTCCACTATAGTCTTTTCCTCGTTATAGGCTGGTGCGATTATGGATATCGAGGGCAGCATGTTCTTCTTGAACATCATGGTCTTGGTCTTTATGTTCCACAGCCTTGCCTGCTTCTTCATGTTGTTTGAAGACAGCAGCATGAGCATAAGGTATACGGCGTTTATGGCTATCGAATAGTATACAAGGTATATGTTGAAATCTATGACATATGTCTTGGCCTGCCTGTACAGCGAGGTAGTGAACAGGTCGCTGTAATGCCGGATGATGTATACAGCAGGCACTATAGAAAGTATCAGGATGAGGGTGAATACAAGGCTCCAAAGCTTTTTGGGGTCTCTTTTGAATTCAACCTCTGCCTTTTTCTCCTCGTATTTTTCAAGGCCGAGCTTTTTCAGTATCCTCTGGTCGAGATACCTTGAGCAGTCGGTCCTGAGGAGCTCGTTGCTGTTGACTGGATCTTTTATTATTGAAAGGACCTCGTTTTCTATGTCCAGATTTCTGTTATGGTTTAGAAAATCGATTATCCTTGCGTTTTTGTGGCTGTTTGCGATGTCTCTTATCAGGTTGCGGTTTGCCTGATCTTTGTATAGATCCATTTTTATGAAGAAATATTCTACCCTGTTTGCGAGGATTTCGATATATCTTTTTCTGAGTATTTCATTTTTTTCAGAGTTATATTTCCTTAGCAGCAGGTAGAAGTATTCGGGGTGAGAATCTATATATTCTCCGACAAGTACGGCCATGAACTGAGCAAGCTCGCCGTCCTCAAGAAGCGCCATCAGTCTTGAGAAGACATTACTGCCCTTTGACTTGGCCATCGCTCTTATTGAATTCTTTTTTATCTCAAGGTCCTGGTTTTCAAGGAATTTTGGATTATCAAGCTCTTCAGGATAGTATCTGGAGACTATGGCCGATGCGGTCTGCTTGAGCTTCTGGTTGTAAAGACGTCCATTTATGCTGACATGCAGTATCTTGAATCTTCTGCAGCTGTAGAATGGGCTTACCTCGCCCTTATATCTGCAGAGCCTGTTTCCGGCTGCGTTTGAGGTACGGCCGTATACGCATTTTCCGCAGCAGCGCACGAGGCTGTCCATTTTTGCGTATTTCTCTCTGGTCTGAGGATACTCCTCTTCGTTAAGGAAGTTCACCAGAAAGAGCTTGGTGTTTTCGGATGGATATTCAAGGGCAAAGTCGATTATGAGCTCTTTGATTTCGGATTCATTCCTGCCCAGCAGTGTGTTGAGATAATCATCAAAATCCTTTCCAAAATCAGCTATTATTGAGTTTATCTTCTTTCGGTACCATCTGTGGGAATTTATGAGCGAGGACACCAGGACAGGCAGTGAATCTCTGTTTCTGATGTCTCCGAGCGAGTTTGCCATATAGAGCTTAACGTGAAAAAGTTTTTCTTTTTCAAGGGCTTTTTCAAGTGCGAGTCTCGCAGTTTCTGTCTTGTGAGAGCCAAGCTTTACGCTTGCTTCGACTCTGTCTATCCAGAAAATAGAATTGAGTTTTCTAATGTATTTTCTTTCGGTCTTTATAAATTTCTCCGAACTTATTATCTTATCCTCTGTCGAGGTATTTACTCTAAGAGAGTCGTTAAGGCTGAAGAAGTCATCAAGCGATTTTCTGGTCTGATCTTCTTCATTTTCACTGACAAAGGAGTCAGCAAAAAGATTGTTCGAAGAATCGGTTTTTTCGTCGTTTATGAGCTTTTTAAGCCGGTTTGCAAATAACTTCATGATTACTACGATATCGATTATGACGAATATCATACCAATCAGAATAACTGTTTCAAGACTCAGATTCATATTTGATCCCCTTTTAAAGTCAGATAAACTATCCCAAAGAGTTCCTTGAGGATATAAGGTTTTTTAAGATAACTGCATATCCCAAGACTTATCGCTCTTGAGACAGTGTCTTCTGTCTTCAGGTGAGATGTAAGTATGAAGGGAATTCTCTTTGTGGCCGAATTTTTAAGCACTTTTTCTCTCACGAGGAATATGTCGCTTTTCTGAAGCATTACCTCAGATATAACTATGTCAGGCCTGTGGACATTGATTATTTCAAGCAGCTCTTCGCCGTCATTGGCTACGTGGACTTCAAAATCCTCATTTTCGAAATATCTTTTAAGGACCTCCATGTGTATCCTGTCTGTATCGGCCATGGCTATCCTGAATTTAGTCCTTGCATCTTCCTTCACATCAGCGCTCGAATATACTCTGTTTATGCCGGAAATCCTCGCAGTCTGTACTCTCTTGAACGCCTTGTTGTTAAGAAAGCTCTTGAGGTCGAGCTTATGATGGTTCTCATCATATGTTTCGGTTGATGCCACTCCAAGGCTTATCGTGGTCCTGTCTATGAATACGTTTGACTGTGATACTGAATTTCTGAGCTTTTCGGCTATCTCCACTGCTTTCTTCTCATCTGAATCCTCGAGATATACTGCAAAGTAGCTGCCCTCGAGCCTGAAGGCCACTCCATCTTCATCAAGCACATTCTTTATTATATAAGCCACGTTCTTCATTATAACGTTAAGCTCGTCATATCCATATTTAAGTATCATGGAATCGGTATTGTCCAGCGAGATTATTATGAGAGAGCTTACTCCCTTTTCATGGCTCAGATCTGCAAGGTAGCTGTTGAAGAATTCCTTGTTGTACAGCCTCGTTACAGGGCACAGGGTCATCTGCTCCTGCGAGCTTTTGAGATTGGACTTGAATACGGAAGGTTTATCAACCGAATATTCCTGGCACAGCCTCTCTATTAGAGGCTCGATGATTATAAGCCAGTGGATTCCCTTCTTATCAAGAATCATCTGAAAGACAAGGTCCCAGAGCTCTGAGCCTCTGTAGTTGTAGTCGGTTATCTCGAAGGTCGTTTCATCTATCTGCATATCTATATTCTCTACAGACTCCATCATCTGGGAAACTCCGAAAATAGAAGCATATCTCCGGAGCACGAGGCTGAGCAGGTGGCTGATCTTTCCTGCTTCTCCAAGGTCGCCGCTTACGCTCTGCATATATGTTCCACAGTCGAGGTCTTTGAGAGCGGTGATGTGCTTTTCTATATTATCTTTTATTACGCAGCCGTGCTGTGGTGCTATCATGTCTATATCCATGGTGAGGAATATCCTCATGACGGAGCTCAGGATCTCATTTGACGGCATGTAGTGTTCGTGGAATGCCTTCATCGATTCGATGTAATTTTCATCTGCAAACAGTGACCACGGCGTGAGGATTCCCCCAAAAAGGTCGCTCGAGAACAGGACCTTTGTAAGAGGATCATAGGTCGCGATTGCCCCTGCGAAATGCAGATATGGAGTAGGAATGAATTTCAGCTCTCTTCCTGACTTGAATCTGAATGTGAAGTCATTCTGGTCTGCAAACCAGTATTCAGATTTTATGCCATAGTAATTTGAAAGCAGATGAGTCCTCCAGTGAGTTATTATCCTGAAATCAGCTCCTTTTGCCTCAAACAGGGGAACGCTTGAGCAAAGGTCCGGATCCTCGTGGTGCAGGATCACATATTTTAATTTCTCCAGAGGTATTAAATCCGTGACATTCTTGAATACATATTCAAAATCCAGCACTGAGCCTGGATCTATCAGTGCAGCTTCGTCTCCATCTATTATCAGGTAGGGATTGCATTGCAGACCTTCGTACTGAAGATCGGCGCCTACCCAGTATATATCTTTTTTCAATTCCATAGCTTTGAATTCCTTTCAGAAAAACGGTTCTGATTTCATGTTTATTTCCTGTCAATTATATAGCAAATTTCAATTATTGACAAGCTAAACAGAGGGGTATTATATAAGGAAGCTTTGCGTGTGCATGTAAAATATCTTTTGTTTGCAAGAAAACACTTGCAATTCTAACAATGTAAGCGTACAATATACAAAAGAACATATTTACTCGATAATAAAAAACAATAACGCAATTATAGATACACTGGCCAGTAAATTATGTTATAACCCCAAAAATATTTTTGAAAAAACCAGGAGGTAATGTTGATGGAAATGATGAAGGCTTTGGTAAAAAAACTGCCTGAAAAGGGACTGTGGCTTGAAGATGTTGTAAAACCGGTAGTACAGGAAGGCGAAGTACTTATTAAAATGCACAAGACTGCAATATGCGGAACTGACGTGCATATATACAACTGGGATGAGTGGTCACAGGCGACAATACCTGTACCAATGACAGTAGGACACGAGTTCGTTGGAGAAATCGTTGAAATCGGACCGGGAGTAAAAGACCTTAAGGTTGGAGACATAGTATCTGGAGAAGGACACATAGTATGCGGAAAATGCAGAAACTGTCTTGCTGGAAAGAGACACCTTTGCAAGGACACTCAGGGAGTTGGAGTTAACAGAACTGGAATATTCGCTGAGTATGCTACAATACCTGCTGCAAACGTATGGCTTTGCGATACAAGCATACCTGAAGAGATCCTGAGCATATTCGATCCATTCGGTAACGCTACTCATACTGCGCTTTCATATGACCTTGTTGGAGAAGACGTTCTTATAACAGGAATGGGACCTATAGGAATAATGGCTGTTGCAATAGCAAGACATGCAGGAGCAAGACATATAGTTGTAACTGACGTAAATGAATACAGATTAAATCTTGCGCTTAAGATGGGTGCAAGCAGAGCAGTAAACGTATCTAAGGAAAAAGTTGAAGATGCGATGAAAGAGCTTGGAATGAAAGAGGGATTTGACGTAGGTCTTGAAATGTCAGGAAACGGCGCTGCGTTCAACTCTATGATAGACAACATGATCCACGGTGGAAAGATAGCGATGCTTGGAATCCAGGGACCTGGAACACACATCGACTGGAACAAGGTTGTATTCAGCGGACTATTCATCAAGGGAATCTACGGAAGAGAAATGTTCGAGACATGGTACAAGATGCAGTCAATGCTTCAGTCAGGACTTGACCTTTCACCAATAGTTACTCATCAGTTCCACTATACTGAGTTTGAAAAAGGCTTTGAAGCAATGATCTCAGGAAATTCTGGTAAAGTCGTTCTTAACTGGATATAGTTAACTGAAAACAGGAGGAATTAAATGTACAAATCAGCAGTAGAAATATACAAGGCTCAGCTTCAGGAGATCAAGGATGCAGGTCTCTGGAAAGATGAGAGAATAATAACTACACCTCAGAAGAGCGTTATAGACACGACTATGGCTCACAATGTAATAAACATGTGTGCAAACAACTACCTTGGACTTTCAAACAACGAAGAGATAATCCAGGCAGCAAAGGACAGCTATGACAAGTGGGGATTCGGACTTTCTTCAGTTCGTTTCATCTGCGGAACTCAGGGAATCCACAAGGAGCTTGAGCAGAAAATATCTGATTTCCTTGGAATGGAAGACACAATACTTTATTCTTCATGCTTTGATGCAAACGGAGGCCTTTTCGAGACTATAACTACAGAAAATGACGCTATAATCTCAGATGAGCTTAACCATGCTTCTATCATAGACGGAGTAAGACTTTCAAAAGCGAAGAGATACAGATACAAGAACAACAACATGGCAGATCTTGAGGCTCAGCTCAAGCAGGCAGATGCTGACGGAGCAAGAATGAAGCTTATAGCGACTGACGGAGTTTTCTCAATGGACGGAATAATAGCTGACCTTGACAAAATCTGTGACCTTGCAGACAAGTACAATGCGCTTGTAATGGTTGACGATTCACATGCTGTAGGTTTTGTTGGAAAGACTGGAAGAGGAACTCACGAATACAGAAACTGTATGGACAGAGTTGACATAATAACAGGAACTCTTGGAAAAGCTCTTGGTGGAGCGAGCGGCGGATACACTTCAGGAAGAAAAGAGATAATCGATCTTCTAAGACAGCGTTCAAGACCGTACCTTTTCTCAAACACGCTTGCACCTGCAATAGCTGGAGCTACAATAAAGGTTCTTGACATGCTTATGAGCAGCACTGAGCTTAGAGACAAGGTTGAGGCCAACACAAAATACTTCAGAGAAGAAATCAAGAAGATTGGTCTTGATGTAATAGAATCAGAGCATCCTATATGCCCTGTAATGCTTGGAGACGCAGTTCTTGCTCAGAAATTTGCTGACAAGATGCTTGAAAAAGGCGTTTATGTTGTAGGATTCTTCTTCCCGGTTGTTCCAAAAGGAAAAGCGAGAATAAGAACTCAGATATCAGCAGGACACTCAAGAGAAGATCTTGACAGAGCGCTTAAGGCATTCAAAGAGACTAAAGAAGAATTAGGACTGTAAAAGAATCAGAGTCAATAAAATATAAGACAGATATTAATAACAAAGATAAAAATCAGATCCGGACTTTTCCTGTTGGAAGATATCCGGGTCTGATTTTTTTAATATTTATGACAGAATCTTCTTTGCGATGTCCACACTCTCGCGGGCATCCTTTACATAGTAGTCTGCGCCTGTGAACTCGGCGTACTCGGGATTGAGGACCGCGCCTCCGACCATGATTTTGCAGTCCAGTCCGGCCTCTCTTATTGCAGAAATGCTGTCCTTCATGTTCTTCACAGTGGTGGTCATAAGGGCGCTCAGGCCCACAAGAGATACTTTATGCTCTTTTATGGCTGAAACAATGATCTGTGACGGCACGTCGCGGCCGAGATCAATGACGTCATAGCCGTAGTTCTCAAGGAGCATTTTTGCTATGTTTTTGCCTATGTCATGGATGTCTCCGTGTACTGTGGCGACGATTATCTTCTTTCTGCCTGAGATGCCTTCGAAATCTGATCCGGAAGAGGCTCCGTCTCCGGCAGCTTCAGAATTGCTGAATTGAGCCTCATGGCTCTTTATTATCTCAAAGCAGGCCTTAACGGCTTCTGCTGACTGCATGAGCTGCGGAAGGAATATCTGGCCTTTTTCAAACCGTTCGCCGACTGTATCGAGCGCCGGTATGAAATGGCTGCTTATTATATCAAGTGCAGGAAGATCTTTCAGCATCTGGGCTGTCTTTTCGGGAGCCTCGAGCTTTCTGCCCTGTATTATCATGTCCTTCAGGCTTAGACCGGAGTCCTGGGATTCCAGGCTGTCTGATGAATTTTGAGCTGCTGTGCCTGCCACGCCGTCGGGTGCAGCTGCTGTACCTGTTATCGCGAGCTCGCCTGAATAGTTAGCGATATAATTTGCTGAGTCTTTGTCCTGACAGTTGAATACCCTGAATATGTCTATGGCTCTCATCATCTCTTCGGAGAGGGGGTTTAGTATCGGGGCATCGAGTCCTGCTCCGAGTGCGGCGCTCAGGAATACGCTGTTCAGAAGCGCCCTGTTTGGAAGCCCGAAGGATACATTGCTCACTCCGAGCACGGTTTTCACTCCTAGCCTTGACTTCACGAGTTTTATCGCATGCAGGGTATCAAGCACCGCTTCCTGCTGCGCGGAGGCAGTAAGGGTAAGGCAGTCAATGAGTATGTCTTCCCTGGGGATGCTGTAAACAGCTGCGGTTTCAACTATTCGCTTTGCCACTTCATATCTGTCCTCCGCGCTTTGAGGGATTCCGGTCTCATCAAGGGTGAGGCCCACTACTACGGCGCCATATTTTTTGGCTATCGGAAATATCATCGCCATGTTTTCTTTTGTGCCGTTCACGGAGTTGATTATCGGCCTTCCGTTGCACGCCCTTACGCCGGATTCTATAGCCTTCGGGTCGGAGCTGTCTATCTGAAGCGGAAGGGATGTCACGCTCTGCACTTCCTTTACGACGCGCGTTATGACAGCGGCTTCATCTATCTCAGGAAGCCCTGTGTTTATGTCGAGTACATCGGCTCCCTTTTCCGCCTGATCGATTGCTTCGCCGATTATATATTCCATGTCTCCGTTTCTGAGAGCTTCCTTCAGCCTCTTTTTTCCAGTAGGATTTATACGCTCGCCTATCACGGTGACCGCTCCATCGAGGATGACGGTCCTTGTAGATGAAGTTACTGCAGTAACGGGCTTTATTATTCTTTCAAATGGTTCTGAGGCATTTGCGATTTTTCGGAGCTCCTTTATGAACTCAGGACTGGTTCCGCAGCATCCGCCTATTATCCCTGCGCCTTTTGCGACCATTTCGGAGACTATGTCTGCAAAACCTTCAGGAGATACGTCATACACGGTTTCGCCTTCTCTCATCTTGGGAAGTCCGGCGTTTGCCTGTACCATAACAGGTACTCTTGAATATTCGAGTATCTGCTCTACGACTGGCATGAGCTCCTCGGGTCCCATGGAGCAGTTTACGCCGAGGGCATCTGCGCCCAGGCTCTGCAGGGTAATGGTTCCTGTCAGGGGATCCGTTCCCGTGAATGTTCTTCCGTCCTCCTGGTAGGTCATGGTGGCAAATACAGGGAGGTCTGTGTTTTCCTTTGCTGCGAGTATGGCAGCCTTCATTTCGTAAAGATCGGACATAGTCTCTATGAGTATGAGGTCTGCACCGGCTTTTTCTCCGGCGATCATCTGCCTTTTAAAAAGCTCGTAGGCCTTATCGAAGCTGAGGGTCCCCATTGGCTCGAGCAGCTGTCCGGTTGGCCCTATGTCAAGGGCGGTGTATCTTGCACCGGATTTTTTTGCAAGGCTTACTCCGGCGTTTACGATTTCTTCAACTGAGTATCCTGAGTCCTGGAGCTTGAGTTCGCACGCCTGGAATGTGTTGGTCGTTATTATGTCTGCGCCGGCAGCTACATATTCTCTGTGTATTTCAAGCACTGTTTCGGGATGGGTAATGCTGAGGCACTCGGGAAGGTCTCCTGCCTGGAGGCTTTTTTTCTGAAGCATCGTGCCCATTGCTCCGTCAAATACTATTATGTTACTCTTCAGATATTCTCTTACGTCCACAGTATCTACCTTCTTTCTTTAGTATGCAGTGATCCCTGAACTGGCATATATCACATGCGCCGGAGCTCAGGCTGCCTGATTCTTCAATCTTGTTTTTATCCGTGAGGCCTATTATTGCTGTGACTGATTTTCGGGGAAGCATTATACAGCTTTCTGTACAGGTAAGCCCGATCCTTCTTTCTGCATCAAGATATCTAAGGATTTCCTTCTGATGCGATATGCTCAGGTCTCCATATCCCGGGCTGAAGCGGGGAAGCGTAAGCAGGCCTTCTGACTGTATCTGGCTGCGAATTTCTTCTTCTGCCGCATCGCATACTTTTTCGATGTATTCGCTTCCGCAGGCATCAAAAATAAGTCCGGAGGTGACTGACCTGGACTGGATGGCTTTCATGCCGGCATCAAATGGGGTTCCCAGAGTCGCGGCCATTATAGCGACATTTTCAGCTCCTCTGAGGTGGCTGGCGAGGTCTTTTCCTCTGAGCACAAGAGCTGAGCCGGGGATTGAGACATCATCATCTGAGGTTATAAGGCTGCTGATCTTCCAGCAGTACCTTGGCTTTGATATGTCTCTGCATTTTTTTATGTTCTCATCGATAAGAGCCGAAAGCTCTGCATCTATTTCCTGGTCCTTATATCCAAGATAACGCAGCACTTCGGCCCTGTCAATACTTATGGATCCGTTCAATTTTATCCCTCCTGGAATAATGAGTCGAACTGCGCCTTGCACTGCATTGCGATTTCCGGCTTGTTCATTGAATAGATGTGTATGTTTCTGTGACCGTTTATTATGAGATTCTCCATCTGCCTGCAGGTGTATTCTATACCGGCTTTTTTGAGGTCCTCCGGGCTGTTTTCGTACTTGTGCAGTATCCTGATTATATCAGAAGGAAGACTTACGCCGCACTGGAATATCATCCGCTGTATCTGAGATTTCCCGAGGATGGGCATCAGGCCTGCAACTATAGGCATTGTTATGCCTCGGCTTGTTGCCTGATCCATGAACCTGAAGAAGGTGCCGTTTTCAAAGAAAAGCTGTGATACGAAAAAGTCTGCGCCGGCCTGCTGCTTTTCATACATGTGGTCATAGTTTCTGCTGATGCTGTCGCACTCTATATGTCCCTCCGGATAGCATGCGGCTCCGATGCTGAAGTCTCCGGTTTCTTTTATGAATTCTATGAGATCCCTTGCGTATCTGAAATCACCGTGGTCTTTTTCGCAAAATCCCTCTGGGATATCTCCCCTCAGCGCCATTATGTTCTCGATGCCGCTGTTTTTCATTTCACTTAGAATGGAGCTGATCTGAGGCTTCGTCGCCCCTATGCACGTGAGGTGCGCCATTGGCTCTGTGCCAAGCTCGTTTTTTATATGTGAAGCTATCTCGATGGTCTTTGAATTGTTGCCGTGCCCTCCCGCGCCGTAAGTGACGCTTATGAAGCCGGGTTTTTGCTTTGCCATGCCTGAGAGTACGCCTGTTACTGTCTCAACGGAGCTTTCCTGCTTTGGAGGAAATACCTCGAATGAGATTACTGGTTTTTTGATTTCGTATAGTTTTTTTATGTGCACTTGAATCACTCCTGTCTTTGATAAATTCTTAAAAGTATATCAGATTATTCAGAAAAAAGCAATAGTTAAAAATTCATCTATTGAAATTTTTTAATAGAAATAAGTATAAGCTATTGCTTTTTAATTATATATATAATATAATTTTTACTTAAGGTCATATGTTAGTAATTAATACTATTAAGTAATAAATATCAATAAAAACAAGAAGACAAGGAGGACCTTATGGAAACGAACAGCACTGTCTATATGATAGGCCTTCTACTGGTAATATTATATTTGATGACTGGATTTGATGATTTTGTATGGGATCTTTTAACTCTGGCTCAGAGGGGAAAATATCGAAGCCAAAAGCTTGATTTCAGAAAGCTTAATGACAATCCTCCAAAACTGCTGGCAATGGCAGTAGCAGCATGGAAAGAGGACAATGTACTTGGGGATGTAATTGACAATATAATTGAATCTACGGATTATCCAAAGTCGATGTATCATATATTTCTCGGAGTATATCCAAATGACAGGGCTACAGTAGAGGTTGCATACGAGCTTTCAGAGCGTCACGATAATGTACACGTCGTGATTAACGAGCTTGAAGGACCTACATCAAAGGCTCAGAATATAAATTATGTAATAAAGAAGCTCAGAGAGTTTGAAGAAGAACGTTCGTGGTATTTTGCTTCACTCACAATACATGATTCGGAAGACGTTATTCATCCATTTGAACTTAAAGTCACAAGCTACCTTCTGGACAGTCATGACGCTCTCCAGTTTCCGGTATTTCCCCTTATGAAGATGCCGCGGTTTTCGAATTATCTGGAAAACCTTACAACAGGAACATATGCAGATGAGTTTGCCGAGAATCACTTCAATACGATGGTAAGCCGATATACATCGAAAGCATTCGTTCCATCGGCCGGAACCGGATTTGTGCTTTCGAAAAAGACTCTGGACAGCTTTGGAGAAGAGGACGTACTTCCAAAGGACAGTCTTACTGAAGACTACAAGCTCTCGCTTACCCTGTATCAGAAAGGAATAAGGATTTATTATGTTCTTGAGCAGGTTCCAAGAATTGACGTCAGAGGAAAGCTTATATGGGATTTTGTTACTACTCGCTCAATATTTCCAAGTACTTTTAAGACGGCGGTCCGCCAGAAAACTCGATGGATTCTTGGGATAACAATGCAGTCTTTTGAATTCAGGGATATTTTCAGGACAAAAGGAATTTCACTTATTGGAAGGTATTCCCTTTATAAGGATCTAAAGGCTAAAGTTGGAAATATGCTGGTGATGATTGGTTATCCGATACTTGTTTATTTTCTGATATCACTTTTTACTTCGCTGGATCCAATTTATCCAAAAGGAAGCATATCATGGTATCTGAGCCTTATTGTTACTGTAATGATGATTGAAAGACAGCTATTTAGGAGTGTTGCGATATACAATGTATATGGATTGAGAAGCGTTTTTTTTGCATGCTTTTTTCCGCCTCTGCTTCCAATCAGACTTATATGGGGAAACATCATAAACATGACAGCTACGTTCAGAGCCTACAGGCAAAAGATATTTGGAACTGGAAAACGAGAGAAGCGAAGAGAAAGGAAAATTAGGACACCAGAAAAGAAAAAACTTGAATGGGCAAAGACTGACCATGTATTTCTTGAGAAAGATGTACTTAAAAAATATCATAGGACTTTAGGAGATTTTCTTATGCAGCGTGGATATATATCGCCTGAGCAGCTTCAGGAAGGGCTAAAAAATGCTGAATCAAAAGGACTTAAGATAGGGCAGTATTTTGTAGAGGAAGGCATAATAAGTGAGGATGAGCTTCTGGATTCACTTGCGGGAGTTAAAAAGATTCAGTATGTGAGACCGGAGAAATTTGAAAGTTACAGGCTTAAGCATTTTGCTGATATATTCGACGAGAAACTTATCCGGGAACTTAAGGTACTTCCTCTGATGAAGATGCAGGATGGATATGTAGTGGCATTTTCGGATGAAAGCCTTTCAAATGCTCAGAGTATCCTGAGAAAAACATATGGCATAAGTGTAAGGGCGGCTTTTCTTTCTACTGGCGATATTGAAAGAGGCATTGAAACAATGTATTCAGATAAAAGAGGAAGAATGGATAAAATATCTCTTATTGAAATTCTCCTAAATGAAGAAATCATAAATTATGAACAGGCGATTATTGCAAAAAATCATATGAATTCTGGCAGATCTGAAAATGAAGTGCTTGAAATAATGGGACTTTGGGGTAATGGGAAGGAAAATTGTTCAGAAAAAATGCAGGCTGGTTAAGTCTGCATTTTTTCGTATAGCTTATTTTCCTGATCTTGTCTGTCTGTAGCTTTCAAGCGATACATAAAGCAGGTTTTTTGCTGCAGCTACCTGGCTTTTCATGGTCTGCGTAGATATCTGCGTGTTTTCAAAAGTGGTCTGAGATATGAATCCCCTCTCAAAGAGGGTTTTCTGTACAGCTTCTGTCTTTTGAGCAAGTCTCAGCTTTTCCTGAGCTATCTTTAGGGATTTGTACGAATTCATAAGGGAATCGTACTGCCTTGTAAAGCTTGATGAAACGCTGTCTTTTGCGGTCTGAAGGGCGGCCTGCGCGGAGTCTTCTTCATATTCGCTGTAATCTGTGCTC
>SAAM01000203.1 GCA_009929415.1 Clostridia bacterium
TCTGCAAACCATCCAGCGAATCGAGGACGGCGGGCTTACCAACAACCAACGATCGCTTCGTGCATTGACATTCGGGGATGCATACCACTTCAAGAATCCGTACTGGCCCCTTGGGTTCAATGACGATGAAATCGCCATTGCCCTATGCATGGAGGATGCGTGCCAAGGCAGGGGATATGGTTTGCATGAGGGTCTGCAGGACTCCTATATAGCCCAATGCATCCACCAAAGCGTTACTGAAGGCAGGCCTGTAACAACCCAAGCCCAGATTTGGGCTGAAGCATTTTTGTTGCCGGCGTCGAGGAAGTGATCGATGCAATCTGTAATCGACTATCTTGAGAATGAGACGACAAAGCAGACAATCATCCGAATGATCGGGGAGAACCTGCACCTGTACCAGGGAATCAACACCGAAGAGAAGATACAGAGCCTGACCGGCTCTTTGTACAATTATCTGGTGATGGAGTGTGTGCAGAACAATCAGTACATCTCGCTCTCCAAGCAAACCATCGACGCACTCAATGCATTGTATCGAAAGCTTGTGCAGCACCTGCGCAGGATTCCAGCCGACGATGATGTTTCTCTTGTAGAACACATTGTAGCTCAGCATAGGGTGCAACTCATCGCAATACTGCGGAACAATACCTACAACAAACGACAGGAACAGCTGTTTATTCCCTGTGCAGAGTACACCGGGCTTTTCCAATACCAATTGCTGCACTTGGATGAATGTGTCCTGAAGCAACCCCTCCTGGATGTTGGCTGTGGGAGAAAGCATCAGTTGCTTTCCTATCTGAAGGAGAAGGGGTTTTCGGACTTATTTGGTATTGACCAGTATCAGAGCGACGAGACGGGAATACTTTGCAGCAACTGGTTTGAATATCACTTCCTTCCCTCAAGCTGGGGGACCATCCTGGCTCATATGTCGTTTTCCAATCACTTCAGGAGAAGCCTCATCACAGGAGGACCAGAGGATGGCCTCTATCGAAGGAAGTATCAGGAGATTCTGGATTCCTTGTTTGTAGGAGGGTGTTTCATCTATACTCCTGCCATAAAGACCGTTGAGGCAACGCTTGATGCGTCAAAGTATTCAATAACCTACTTCGTCAACCTGGAGGATAGGAATCTCGATACGGTCTGCATACGCAAGATACGTGAGTAGGTGAGCCTGGAGAGCCTATGGACTCTTCGAGAAGCGACTTTTGTGGGCGTATAGGAAAGTCGTAGCAGCTGCCATGTCTAGGGTTGCTGTTTTCCGTATGGTGAAAGGATCTCATTGCCCAGAATGTAGATACATGTTTGTTTGAGTACTTGGGGACTTTGTGCTCAAGCCTCTGCAGCCTATAGGCAGCATAGAGACACCGCAGTGTGCTGTAGAGCTCCATCAGTGACGTATGGCGTGAGTTCTGTGTATGCGATGCTGCCAAGCAGTACTCAAGGTACTGAGGGTCCAGCCCTTCTTTCCTGCACGCAGGGTGATATGTGCAGCTCAGCTCAAGTTGCGTTCGATGTAGCAGAGCATCATACAGCGTGAATTCCATGGGTGAGAATCCTCCTCATGTGAGCGTGGTCGAAGTGAATGAGCATCAAGACATGGGTGAAAATTGGCTTGTCAAAGCAAGCTGCCTCAGCCAAAGGAGCGTTCATCTCAATGACAGTCTTGCAAAGCGCGGCTATTTCGTTCCAGAAAGTAATCCCATCGTACCTAGCATGAATGGAGGCCTAAGGGTCATGGGCAGCCGTACGGAGTTCTTGGTATCTGAGAAGTGTACATTTTGCATACCCATTGCTCCAACCGCCTCCGTCAATTGTTCTGGCGTACCGTAATACTGCTTGATCAAGAACAAGTCCTGGAAAGCAAAAGAGCCTCCCTTCTTGACGACACGCAGTGCTTCCTTCACCACGTCCAGTTTGTTTTTACTGTCGCTTACCTCATGAAAGGTCGGATTGCTCACTACCAGGTCGAAGGTTTCATCGTCGAAGGGTAGTTTTGATGCGCTTGCTTGTTGGAAGGTCACCCTTTCGATCACCCCTTCGGCTCGTGCGTTGTCTTCACACTGCTTCTGACTATAGTCCCAGTGCTTGTCCCAGTAATCGATGCCGATGACTTGTGCCTTGCAGTATTTCTTAGCCAACTGTATGGTCAAGGCTCCACTGCCGCAACCAATATCAAGGGCTCTGCCGTTGCCGTCCCATTCGATGTGTGAAAGCAGGAGATCGAGAACCGTTTCCTGCATATTTGCGCCATGTGTATCGAACCACCAACGTGCCCGATAAAAAAGATGAGGCAGCCAAGCATGAGCACCATAAGCAGAGCAACAACGGCTCTGGTAAGAGGCCAGTTCAATCGAAATACCAGAAGTACGACTTCGATGCCGGTAAAAAGCAACAAGCCAGTTTTGCAGATGCGTAAGATACGCTTGGAAATCCAATTCCCATAGTCAGTGTTTGCTGTTTCTCCTACCATCCTCATTCCTCCATACGTTGTACACTTTGGTTTGTATGCATATAGGATATGATTGCCTTTGCTGCTATGCTCCTGGCCGATTCCGCAACCGATTGAAGATCGCGTTTGTTGGGATGGGTGGGCTTGATGAAAAGCAATGCTCCGGGACACGTGATTTCATCAAGCACTGAAATGCCACGCATGGTCAAAATCGCCCTGATATCTTGTTGCTTGCGATGGGTGACCGATGCACTGCTTGTAATCAACACTACGTTCCTTACTTGTCTGGTGTCAAGAGTTTGTGCGTAGAAGACCAGTTCTGGATGGCACTTGCCGGCATAGATGCCCCCTACGATGAAAAGCACCTCCGCCTGCTCACCCTTCATGCATTGATCGACAGTCTTGGCCTCTACTCCAAGAGCTTTCCCTACTGCTTGCGCCAGCTTTTTCGAGTGGTGTGTTCTTGTCGCATATACGACCTGTGCGTACTCCATGGCATCTCTCCTTCCCCGTGTCTCGGCACCAAGGTGTAGGTTGCATGCCGAGTTGGTTACCGGGACTTAATGTTTACAATGGTAACATTAGATGCATCCTATGCTTTTATGTTTACAGTGTCAACATATTTTGGTATGATTTCCCTATATTTTTTTATGCATGAGGGGTTATGGGAAAGAAAAGCTATCATCATGGTTCATTGGAGAACGACTTGATACAGAAAGGCCTGCAATTGCTGAACGAAGTCGGTCTTGAGGCCTTTTCCTTGAGAAAAGTTGCTGATATGTGCTCAGTCAGCAATGCCGCCCCGTATCGGCATTTCTCGAGCAAGGAAGCACTTATCACCGCCATTACCACCCGTGTATCGACCGAGTTCACTTCAGCTCTCGATACCGTCCTGCACCAATACGATGGTGATTGTGAAAAACAGATCATCGAAGTGAGCAAGCTCTATGTTGCATTCATGGTGGAGCACCCACAGCACTTCAAGTTCATCTTCATGACGGATCATTCAAGTCCGATTACCATCAAAGAGGGAACCTTCGTAGAACCTGAGCGGTATATCGTATCGATGTTCAAGACTCTGTTTGAGCAGCGAAGCAAGGAGCATGGCTCCTGGACGATGGATGCCCTGACGGTATGGAGCTTGGTTCATGGATTTACCGTCATGCTGGTGAACAATACCATCGCCTATGAGGGGAGATACTCCGATGCTGTGGAAACGATGGTGAGAAAGCTTCTTTGATACCCGTCCAAGGAAGAAGAGAAATACAG
>SAAM01000204.1 GCA_009929415.1 Clostridia bacterium
GTAGCCGTAACTATTGAGCTCTGAACCTCAGTAAAGTTTACAGGAAGCGCTCCTCCACGTATGAGATTAGCAAGCTCAGATGCACTCTCCACAGTAAAATTGCCCGATATCGTTGCATTTCCGTCCGGTATCGCAACATTTACCACAGGACTTGAGATTACCTCATTGTCCAGCACTATCAGAAGCGGCTCCTGATTTACCGCAAGCTTTGCAGTCGCATCTGCAAACTTCTGAGCGCCCTCAGGAGTGAACTCGAGTGCGACTACCGGAGTATTCTCTTTCTGATCTATTACGACCTTGGCATTCTTTACGTCAGCTCCTGTCACTACAATCTCTTCTCTGACAGTTATGAACTGAAGCTGCGCCGTCTTTCCTATGGTATCAAGCGCCTGCTGTGCATTCTCAACGCCAGGAAGTTCTATCCTTATCCTCTTCTCCCCTTCTCTGACGATAAGAGGCTCCGTAAGACCCATAGAGTCGATCCTCTTTCTGAAAACTGCTATCGTCTGATCCATGATGTCATCAAGCTCAGTCCCTGTTATATCCGTATCCGCCTCATAGAGCACAAAAACCCCGCCCTTGAGATCCAGCCCCTGCTTTATCTTTGAGGCAGCACTTGTTATTTCCATTCCCCCAGCGCTTATCCCGGCAAAAGCAGTGTATGCAAAAGTTGCAATCAAAATCACAACAAGAAAAAATACTGATTTGCTCCTTGAGTTTTTCATAAAGACTCCTTATCTGATATATTTTTTTGACTTGGCCGCATAATTTACCGCCGATTTCGTTATAGACTCAATTTCCTCCTGAGAAAGCTCTCTCACTACCTTTGCAGGCCTTCCCATCACAAGTACTCCTGAAGGAATATCCTTTCCAGCCGGTATCAGCGAACCTGCGCCTATTATGGTGTCTCTGCCTACCCTTACGCCGTCCATGAGCACCGAGCCCATTCCCACAAGAACATTGTCCTCGATCTTTGCTCCATGTATTATGCAGCTGTGGCCAACGGTCACATTCTCTCCAATATGTACCGGAGTATCGTCATCCACGTGAAGCACACACAGATCCTGTACATTTGTTCCTTTTCCTATGAAAATGCTGTTGTTGTCCGCTCTCAGGCAAGATCCAAACCATACGCTGGCATCCTCGCTTATCGTGACAGCTCCAATTATTGCCGCATCTGGCGCACAGAACGCCTTTTCCGATATTTCAGGGGTATCTCCCATAAACTCAATGATCATTTCACGACCTCCGCTTTAATTATTTTTCTTATCTAAAAAAATCTTCCACTTTGCAAAAGCAGAAGATTTTTGAAAATCAGTCATATCACAGATTATTCTACTTTATCGCCAGTCATTTTCCCGATTCCCCACTTCTCTACTATGATTCGAGTCTTGTCTGCTCCAACCTCAATAGTAACTGTGTCATCAGTAACTTTTGTTATCTTTCCGACAATCCCTCCTATAGTGACAACCTCGTCACCTGGCTTGAGAGATGATCTCATGGATTTTATTGCCTTGTCTCTTTTTTGCTGAGGTCTTATAAGTAAAAAGTAAAATACTACAAGAAACCCCAAAGGTATTACCAGATTTACAATTTGCTGTGCTCCCATTTTATCCTCCTTAAAATGTACTTCTACTTAGATGATACTACATTTTGCATCATAAATCTATAGTTTATAGCCATACTTTTCAAAGAAATCTCTCCTGAAATCAAGCAGGCGGTCTTCCATTATGGCTTCTCTTACGTTTTTCATTAAATTAAGCAGAAAATGAAGATTGTGGATAGTGATAAGTCTTGAGGCAAGGATCTCGTCAGCCTTTACCAGATGCCTTATATATGCTCTCGTATAATTGCGACATGCATAGCAGTTACAATCAGGATCCATCGGAGTGAAATCCTCCTGATAAGTCGCATTCCTGACGACAAGCTTTCCTCTTGATGTAAGCGCAGTGCCGTTTCTGGCTATCCTAGTAGGAAGCACGCAGTCAAACATGTCCACTCCTCTTATTACTCCTTCGATCAGGTCATCAGGGCTACCTACTCCCATGAGATATCTCGGCTTGTGAACAGGCATGTGAGGCGTAAGATTCTCGAGCACCTCGTTCATTATGTCCTTAGGCTCTCCTACCGAAAGCCCTCCTATGGAGTATCCCGGGAAATCCATGTCTATTAGCTGCATCGCAGACTCATATCTCAGGTCCTTGTACATCCCGCCCTGAATTATTCCAAAAAGAGCCTGGTCATGCGGTCTCTGATGAGCCTCAAGTCCACGCTTTGCCCATCTCGACGTTCTTTCCATCGACTTCTTTACATAATCATAATCCGCCGGATACGGCGCACACTCGTCAAAGCTCATTATTATGTCCGCGCCAAGCGAGTTCTGTATCTCTATCGCCTTTTCCGGGCTGATGAAGTGCTTTGAGCCATCAAGGTGTGACCTGAACTCAACGCCTTCTTCCTTTATCTTTCTAAGGTTTCCAAGGCTGAATACCTGAAATCCTCCACTGTCAGTCAGTATGGCTCTGTCCCAGTTCATGAAGCTGTGCAGGCCGCCTGCCTTCTCGATAAGCTTGTGTCCCGGCCTCATGTATAGATGGTAAGTGTTTGAGAGTATTATTCTCGCATCCATCTCCTTGAGCTCCTCAGGCGTCATGGCCTTTACGGTCGCCTGCGTGCCAACCGGCATGAATATAGGCGTATCAATTACTCCGTGAGGCGTGTACAGCTTTCCAAGCCTCGCTCCGGACTGCTTGCAGGTCTTTATCAGTTCATATCTTATTGCTGGCATTTTCTCTCCTTAATTTAAATCAGTTTTATTCTCGTTTTATCATTTACGTTTTTAATGGATGTACATGGCATCTCCAAAGCTGAAGAACCTGTACTCCTCCTCCACGGCAATCCTGTATGCGCTGAGGATCTTCTCCCTGTCCGAAAATGCAGAAATCAGCATTATCAGAGTAGACTCCGGAAGATGGAAGTTTGTAACAAGGGCATCTACCATCTTGAACTCGTATGGAGGGTAGATGAATATCTGTGTCTCCCCCTCAAGCTTTTCGAGCCTCCCATCAACAGCTGCAGACTCGACCGTCCTTACGCTTGTCGTTCCGACGCAGGTTATCTTTTTACCCTGGGATTTAGCAAGATTTATACGCTGCGCTGCATCTTCTTCTATCCTGTAATACTCGCTGTGCATAGTGTGGTTTTCAACATCCTCCACTGAAACCGTCTTGAATGTCCCAAGCCCTACATGTAGGGTCACATATTCTATCTGCACGCCTTTTTTCTCAAGCCTCTCAAGAATCTCATTAGTGAAATGAAGCCCTGCTGTAGGCGCCGCCGATGAGCCCTTCACCTTTGAGTATACCGTCTGGTATCTCTCCTGGTCAGAGAGTTTTTCTCTTATATAAGGCGGCAGAGGCATCGTTCCTATCTCATCGATTATCTCCTCAAAAACGCCCTCATATTCAAACTCGAGTATCCTGAGGCCTTCCTCATGCTCCTGAATAACCTCTGCGCACAACCTGTCTGAGAATCTGACCCTTGAGCCCTTTTTGAGCCTCTTTGCAGGCTTTGCCATGACCTCCCAGGTCCTGAGATCCATTCTCTTTGTGAGAAGTATCTCTATCTTCGCGCCGGTCTCTTCCTTCACGCCAAACATCCTGGCAGGAAGTACCCTCGTGTTGTTGAGGATC
>SAAM01000205.1 GCA_009929415.1 Clostridia bacterium
AACATCCTGACCAACACAATCTTCGACTCCCACAAACTGCCGCTTACCGAATGGCTTGACTTCCTGCTCTCCATTTTCGGGTACGGCAGCTTCAGCCTGGTCTCAAAGAACAACCGAAATGCTTACAACACGACGAGATTCTGGATGGATAAGGTCTTTCTCGTACTCAGGAAGTACCAGGACACGCTGGTGCTGTCAGGTGAGCTGCAACTCGATGAGACGTACTACAAGGTCAGGAATGAAAACATTGAGAGCAGGGATGATGGGAAGCAGTATCGCGGGATATCCAGGAACCAGATTTGCATCGGGATTGCCTGCGACAAACACCATGTGGTCTGCCGCATTGGGAAATGGCAAACCAACGAGGCAGGCAGTCCTTGATGCCTTCAGCCCTCGAATCGAGAAAGGTTCGACCATCAGCCATGATAGGGAGCAAGCCCATGACCCGTTGGTTGAAATCCTGGGTTTGAAAAGCTTGCAATATGATGCAAGAGAGATCAAGAAACTGCCCGATTCAGAGAATCCCCTGAACCAGGTCAACCAGTACTGCAGGTTGCTGAAGCTGTTCCTCAAGGCGTATTCTGGCTTCATTCGCGACGACATGCAGGACTATTTGAATCTCTACTTTTTTATCATGAATCCACCAAACGACAAGCATCTGAAGGTTGAGAATTTCATGAATCTGGCATTCGACTGCCGTATATTGCACCGTTATCGGGACTGAATCTGCATTTCAAGCTTTGATTTACTGTTCTTCATCAACACGGTGCAGAAAAGGTTTTATTAATAATGATATCTCGTACCTAAATAAATCTATATGGGGGAACTCTTCTGAATGAGGAGGTAATGACAAACAGCCTTAAATATTTCCTTTCTTTCTGCTTCTTACCCAAGTAAAATGGATCTATGGACTACAATATAACAAAAGAACTCTGTATTGCTTTCGACAAGGGGTACTTGGATGTTGAGCGCTTCGCTCTTGATTGGGGTTATCAGACTGAATATGTAGATATGGTAGTCGACGAAATCTATGCTATGGCTACTGATATCGAGGCTCTTCGCCCATTAGCCAACGACAATGCTTGTACCTTCGTTGTCTCAGAGCTGTTCCAGAGTCCTGAAAATATCCGGTACTTAATGAAGCAACACAAAAATAAGTTGACTGCCGAGGCTTTACACGTTCTGGAGTTCTGGGCTGAAAATCCTTGGTTTTGGTGCTACTACCAAATCAAGGAGGAAGTCTACCCTGACTTCTGGAGAATCCAGGATCTTCTGACGGAAAAGGAACACATCTATTTCTCGCCCTATATCAAAGGGATGCAGCATCACTGCCGTAAAAAGGATTTATGCTGTTTCAACCTGATGTTTTCCAACGGAACATGTCTGCAGTACAGTAGGACTATCACACCATTCTTGTTTCCAGTTTCCGACTTCACCTATTTCTGTTCAACAGTAGCACCTGTAAAGAGCTTGAAAGAGATCCAAAGCAAACATTATCCAACATTCTTATTGCTGGATCTGAATATGGGTGCATCGCCACTCACGTACAAGGATTATGAATTAGGTTTCTGCTGGCAATCTTTCACAATTCCTGATTTCTCCATCGAGGACGTTGAAGGATCATGGGAAACCGAATCTATTGGATCGCTTCAACGATACAGCTTTGCACAGACATCAGTAAGTATGATCGATCTCCCCAATGCTAAGATGTTCTTGACGGCCTTGGATATCATGGGAGGAAGCCTGTTCAGGGATACTTCAACAGGAGAAATGGCTCTCCTTACGTACTCCTTACCGGCCTATACGTTCTATTGTGCACTACTGCAACGAGATTATCCGCACCTAGTGCTCCCTGATAAGCCTTCAGCTTCCATCAGCATGGACCTGCAGGGGCTTATCAGAGAAAAAGACCTTCCCCGCCCTTGGAAAAAGTTTGAGCCACTATTTCGGTTTACTTATACATGGGAACCATATGTTGATACTTGTCGTATTTCATTGAGCATATAAGAAGGAACACAACGCATGCATACTCAAGCATTGGAGAACTTTGCATATTTCTTGGATAAGTCTGTCGATGAGAAGATTGCCAAAATGGTAGAAACCTTTCTCTGGAACATGAATCGAAGGCTAGACTCAGGTTCCCAGATATACCTTTGTTCAAGTGTATCGAAGATTCATTGGCTCAAGACTGGTGCTGCTCTGGGAGTTATGAATCCTGAATTCCTGGATACCAATTTGGCGGAATTGCCGGAAGGCACCCCGATTTTGGTTTTTTGGGGCTCAACGTGGGTAGCCGATAGTGTCAGATACTTTTCAGAAGGTTCGGATTCGGGTACTCGTTATGATGATGTTTTGCTCATCGATGCCAGGTTTCTTGAAGAGGCATGCAAGACTGATTATCCTAATTGGTATCATCTGGATTATCATGACATCAGTTGTGTCGATGGGAGATTTGAGGAAATTGGGTTGCCTCAGGAAGGATATCGCACCTATATCAGCTTAGTGCTCTCAGATTTGGACTACTCATATGATGGGGATGTAGATGTCGAAGGGTACAAACAGGCACACCCGATTATCCGTGAGTATATAGCCCAACAACTCTCTGAACATTGGAGAAAAGAGGACGGACAGGAATAATGGCGACTCCTCTCCTCCTTCATATCCCGCACAGCTCGATCTACATACCAAAGAATGTACGTGAACACCTTATTCTATCTGATTCAGAGCTTGAACTTGAATTGCTCAGGATGACGGATCGTTACACGGACCTACTCTTCGATGTACCGGAGATTGCAGCAAATTCAATCATCTATCCTGTAAGCCGGCTGGTTGTTGACCCCGAACGGTTTGAGAATGATGAGCAGGAAATCATGGCAGGCATCGGGATGGGGGTGATCTATACTACAACTTCGCAGAAGAAGGTCCTGCGTGCTGAACTCGATGCATCTGAACGCATGCATCTCTTGGATGCCTTCTATCGGCCTCATCATCGTCGATTCACCGATAAGGTTACCATGCTGCTTCACGAAGCAGGACAGGTCCTGATTATTGATTGCCATAGTTTTCCGAGCAAACCTTTGCCGTATGAACCAAGCCAGGATGAACACCGCCCCGATATATGTATTGGTTCAGATCTTTTCCATACACCCGCATGGTTGCTTGAGACAATGAAGCAATCATTTGAGGGATTGGGTTATCAGGTTGCTATCAATCATCCTTTTAGAGGAGCGATTGTGCCATTGTCCTACTATCAAAAAGACACTCGAGTGATGTCGATTATGATTGAGATCAACAGAAAGCTCTATATGCATGAAGCAACCGGTAAAAAACATCGTAACTTTAACAATGTTAGAGATGCTATCACAACCGTTGTAACCCACGTTTGTGAAACCCTACACAAAAAAGGAGAAGCCTATGACAATAACAACCTATCTGGATGAAAATATTCGGCTGTTTAAGAAAATGAAGAAACAGACTTCAGGTTCCTGGGAATTCTTACTTTCTGGAGAATGGTCCGAGACTCCATATCACCAAGGAAATGTTAGGTTTTATTATAGAGCTTCAGAGGACCGATGCAATTGGGCAATTTTAACTACAACTTTCCCAATCGGTTAGACTATACAGAAGTTTAGAATCTGCTGTTTCCTGTCCCTGTGAACACGCTTCCCAATGGTCAGACATGTCAGGGACCC
>SAAM01000206.1 GCA_009929415.1 Clostridia bacterium
TCAATGCACAGCTTGTTGTTCTTTGAATAAATCCTGAGCCTTATGCAGCGATTTCCTCTGTCATCCATTTTTTCAGAGGCCATTATGGCGTTTTCCAGAGCATTCGACAAAAGAGAACAAAGCTCCGTGTCGCTGAAGGGAAAAGCTTCCGGCAGCCTCGCTTCTGCCTCAAACTGAATCTCCGCCTGTTTTGCTTTCGCGAAAAATGCAGACAGAATGAGGTTCACGGTTTCGTTTTCGCAGAATCGCGTTGGCGTTATGGCGTCCATGTCTGACTGAGCGGTGTGCAGATACTCCTTTATCTCCTCTATGCGTTCACTCGATGCCAGTCCCTGAAGAAGAGCCAGATGATGGCGCATGTCATGGCGGTACGCCGCGGCATTCTGCTGATTATGGCGAAGAGCTACAAATTCCCTCTGCGCCTGAGTGAGCTGCATGTCCAGCATGTCCCGTTCCCTCTGTATGCCTGCCTGTTTCTGCGTTTCGGCATAATAAAGGAGTACAAACACAAAGTAGAAGGTAGCCGCTGCAGACGGCATGAAATGCATAGCTGCGCGTGTTCCACTGTATAAAAAACTGGTATATACCGTAGCTGTATAGTCAAACAGGTAGTAAAGCGCAGGCATTGCCCCAAACAGCAGGCAGGATTTGACAGAGCGCTCCATAAGATGCCTCACAGATCCGAGTGCGTACCTGTCCAGCAAAAAATAAGTCAGAAATGCAGACAAAATATATAAGGCGTGATCCACGGCTACGCTTGCGTAAATCTCTCCTGCTACAGCTCCAATCCAGCGGGGAGGCTGACAGCACAGAAATGACACAAACATGCTGGTGAACGAAATCAGCCATGTACGCTTAAGGTAAAGTGCTATAAAAACAGCAACCGGCAAATGAGAAATCAGCGGGTAAATCTTCAGCGTGACTGCCATCCCCCAGGTCTTCAGGCAGAATAGCTGCAGGACGAATAATGCCAGGACGAAGCCTCCAAAAGCCAGATTGTTTTTTCTTGTTCCCGTCATTCCGGCAAATCTTACCGCAAGCACCGAGCCAAATAACAGGGCAATCAGGTAACGCGAGAATGCAATTGCAGTTTCCATCATTTACTACTCCCCTTCCATTTGATAATTGAGGTACTGCAGCTTTATCTCCCTTGCCCTCCCCTGTGCGACAGGCACAGTCGAAAGCGTCTGCAGGGTAACCCTGTTATTTTCTATAGTATCCACATATCTCATATTTACAAGATAAGAGCGGTGAGGCTTGATAAAGCAACCGTACTTCATAAGATTGTCACAGGCAGATGCAAAAGACTCCGTGCATTCTATTACCTTTGCTGAGTTCAGGTGATACCTCACATTTCTGCCAATGACCTCTGCAAATACCAGATTTGGAATAAGTATCTTCTGTATTCCCTCACTGCTCTTTACTATAATGAAATCCTCATCTTCTTCTCTCTTTATGTGCTCCAGCACTTCGTCAAAAGTAAAGAAAAACTTTTCCTTCGTCACGGGCTTTAGCACATAATTTATAGCCCTGACCGAATAACTTTGCAGCGCAAACTCGGGCGACGATGTAAAGAAAAGAATCGGTGCAACTTTGTCAACAGAGCGTATCTCTCTGGCTACATCTATCCCCGTAAATCCCGGCATGACAATGTCCAGGCAGTATATATCAAACCTCTTTCCTTTTTCAATGTCCGAAATAAGTTCAAATCCATTTGAAAAGACTCTGTATTCGCAGTTGAGATTTTTTGATGTCCTGTAAAGATCTATGAGCTGTACCATGTTCGACAGCTCGTCAATATTGTCATCACAGAGCGCGATCTGCAGCATAATAAGTCCTCCATTTCATTATTTTTCCAATACAAGTTTACCACAAAAACCATGTTTCATGCAGAAAAAAGCATGATTTATGCGGCAGACGTTTTTTTAACTTAAATTCTGATAGATTATAATTGATTGACTTAGTTAATGCATAAAAATTATATAAAGGAGGAAAATAATTATGAAGAAGCGATTTACGAGAACTCTGCTCACGCTGTGCATTTTGCTTTCCATTATGACAGTGTCGGCATTTGCAGCAGAGCAGCCATCTGACGGCTGGTACTATCTCCGCTGTATGTACAATTATCTCAATCTGACCACAAGTGGGGCCGCAGAGCTGCGCAGCCTTTCCGAAAATCAGGCATTTTATATGGAAAGCGAGGGCGATGGAAAGGTGTCTCTAAAAATGAAAGACGGTCGGTATCTGGGGCTGGAAGGAGACAGGAAAAACGGCGCCAGGCTAAAGGCCGTAAACAGCTCTTATGTATGGACGATCCGTCATGAAAATAAGGAAGGTATCTTCAGCATTAGACCTCCGGAAGCCTACAAAATGGTTGTCAATGCATCCGGAGAAAAGAACACTGACGGAACTGCAGTTATAATATGGTCACATCCAGCACAAGATGCCCCAAATAACGCCGAGTTCCGCTTTATTCCGGCAACTACTGCCGCAGACCCCACCGGGGAGAGCTGGACTATTTATAATGAAAAAGGGCTCGTCGGCTTCAAGGACGCTGCCGGCAAAGTAGTGATCCCGGCAAAATATGATGCCGCCAAAGATTTTTCCCAGGGAATAGCCAGGGTTTATGACAAAAACAAAGATGCGTGCGCCTTTATAAACACCGCAGGCAAACTCATCACTCCGTTCAAATATTACAACGCAAACAGTGGATGGAGCGTTCATGACGGGCTTGTCCGAGTGGGGATACATGGCGAAGAAGTAACCAAAGCCATTATGAACGGGGACAGCGTAGATTACATCGGAGATAAAGTCATGATGAAGAGTGGAAAAGCGCTTAAATACGCCCCAAGATGTGGATTTATAGACACTACGGGAAAAGAAGTGATCCCAATTCAGTACTACGACGCTCAGTCCTTTCAGGGCGGGCTTGCAGCAGTGTTCCAGTATCAGGGCAAGCTCAAAGACGTTGATTATACCAAAGTCGGCTGGATCGACACTGCCGGAAAGCTTGTAATACCATACAAGTCGGACGATGCATCTTACTATGACGGCAGCGTTCACAGCTTCAAAGACGGCCTGGTGTGCTATTTCGTTGAAACCGACAAAGATCCGTATACTCTTCCAGCTGTAGGAATAATGAACAAAACCGGAAAGGTCATAGTAGCTGCGAACAAGGACGAATGGTTCCATTCTGACTCTTTCGGTCTGCACTGGCGTGATGGCATCATCGCCGTATCCCCTAACAGGGAAGTAAATACCAAAGGAGTACCGACAAAAGGCGGCGGACACGTCTGGTCTTTCTCGTCAATATATGACTACTCAGGAAAACTGATCAAAAAACTCGACGGCTATGTAGACGCCATGCCGATCGGCGGCGGCTATACGCTTGCCCTGCACCAGCTGCCTGACAACCCAAAGGTAGACGTATTAGATATTCAGATGAACTCCGCTTACTGGAGCGTATTCGACCGCACCGGAAAAATGGTTATCGAAAAGGTCGAAAAAAATAATTTCTATCTTTTAAACAATCCTGCAGGGTATGATAACGGATACATCTACTTTGGCGACAGTCGATACAAAGTCAGCTAAGTAACAGGGGGATTTTACTATTATGCCAACTTTTGCCTTATCAATAGCCATCATTGCACTCATCTATCTATGGACGATTTC
>SAAM01000017.1 GCA_009929415.1 Clostridia bacterium
TTCATAAACATCATGCAGAAGACCGGCGCAATGAGCGGCCAGCCGCTTCTTCTTACGGCAATTCTGGTTGCAGCTCTTGCCGGAGGTCTTTATTCACTGCTTCATGCATATGCAGCCATAAACATGAGCGCAAACCAGGTAATAAGCGGTACGGCACTCAATATGTTCGCTCCTGCGTTTGCAATATATACGGCTCGTATGATACAAGGGCTTCAGCAGGTGCAGTTTACTAACCAGTTCAGGATACCATCAGTTCCTGTGCTTGGCAGCATACCGGTCATAGGACCTATGTTCTTCCAGAACACATATATAACTACCTTTATAGGACTTCTTATACTTGCAGTATCGACATTTGTTATAAACAAGACCAGATTCGGACTAAGACTCAGAGCGTGCGGAGAGCATCCTGGCGCGGCTGACTCTGTGGGTATCAATGTTTACAGGATGCGTTATGCAGGAGTCTTCATCTCAGGAATACTCGGCGGTATAGGAGGGCTCGTATTCGTAATCCCGACATCCATAAACTTCAATGCGGATGTTGCCGGATACGGATTCCTTGCACTTGCCGTTCTTATATTCGGTCAGTGGAGACCGATAAAGATACTGATTGCCGCATTCTTCTTCGGGACTGCAAAGACTATTGCATCAACTTATGCGATTGTGCCTTTCCTTGCGAACTCGGGAGTGCCGGACAACATATACAAGATGATACCGTATGTTGCGACTCTTGTGCTTCTTGCATTCACGTCTGACAAATCGGCAGCACCAAAAGCCGCAGGAGAGCCTTACGACAAGGGAGCGAGATAATATGAGAATGTATGATATCATTCATAAAAAAAGACAGGGTGAGCATCTTTCAAGAGAAGAAATTGAATTCTTCATAAATGGATACTCAAAAGGCGAGATTCCGGATTATCAGGCGGCGGCGCTTCTTATGGCTATATTCTTCATGGATATGGATATAAGGGAAACTACGGACCTGACGCTTGCGATGGCGCATTCAGGAGATATGGTCGATCTTTCGCCGATTTCCGGGATAAAGGTAGACAAGCATTCAACGGGCGGAGTAGGAGACAAGACGACGCTTGTTATAACTCCGATAGTGGCATCCTGTGGTCCAAAGATCGCAAAGATGTCAGGCAGAGGCCTTGGCCATACCGGCGGTACTGTAGACAAGCTTGAGTCCATACCGGGGCTCAGGACGAGCTTTACTATGGAGGAGTTTTTTGAGATCGTAAACAGGACAGGCATATCGGTGATAGGCCAGTCAGGAAATCTCGCTCCGGCAGACAAGAAGCTGTATGCTCTAAGAGATGTGACCGCTACAATAGACAAGATACCTCTGATTGCCTCAAGCATAATGAGCAAAAAGCTGGCAGCTGGATCGGACTGCATCCTGCTTGACGTAAAATGCGGATCAGGGGCCTTCATGAAGGAGCTTGACAGCGCAGTAGAGCTTGCACAGATAATGGTTAATATAGCTGAAAATGCCGGAAGAAGGTGTACTGCACTCGTGACTGACATGGATGTGCCTCTTGGCGAGAACGTAGGCAACATACTCGAGGTCATGGAAGCAATAGACGTGCTCAAGGGCCATGGACCTGCCGACCTCAGACATGAATGCATAGAGCTTTCGGCAGAGATGCTCCACCTTGCGGGAATGGGCTCTCTTGAGCAGTGCAGGATTCTTGCAGAAGATTCGATAAGCAGCGGAAGAGCCTTTGATAAATTCGTGGAAATGGTAGAAGGCCAGGGCGGAGACTCGTCATATGTGCTTGATACATCTAAATTTGAAAAAGCAGCATTCACGCTTGAGGTGAAAGCGCCTGAGAGCGGATATATAACTGACATGGACACTGAAAAATGCGGAACGGCAGCAGTGGTGCTTGGCGCAGGAAGAAAGACCATGGAATCTGTCATAGATTTTGCTGCAGGGCTTAAAATAAAGGCCAAGATCGGTGACAGGGTAGAAAAAGGACAGGCTATAGCAGTGCTTTGCACAAACAATCAGGAATCCCTTGAGGAAGCTCAGAGGCTTTATCTCGAAGCAGTAACCATAGGTGACTCAAAGCCTCAGGACAGGCTTCAGGTAATGGCCAGGGTGGACAGAAACTCAAGGACCATATATTAGGATCTGATATTCAGAATATACAGCGTAAGAGCGCTTAAATGCAGATGGTTTTTAAATCCATCTGCATTTTTTAAAAAAAAGTGTTGACAAGCTGAAGAAAACAGGGTATTATTTCAATCATAGCAAAAAACAATAATTCACAAAACAAATGCGACGAAGTAGAGAAAAATATTTCAGACGTTTCAGAGAGTCGGTGGCAGGTGAAAACCGATAACAGAGAAATATATATTATACACTACCGAGCAGGCGAGTTAAAAGGATGAGGGAAGCCAAAAATCCGAGTAGACGAGCACGTGTACTCACGTTACAGGGTTAGAGATTGTCAGATCTTGATTGAGATATAGCTTCGGCTATAATTAGGGTGGTACCGCGAAAGATTATTCGTCCCTATATCAGCACATATTTGTGCTGATATAGGGACTTTTTTATTGCTCTGGCCAGAGAAAAGCATACCCGTCAATCAAATCTCACTCAAAATTAAAACACTTCAGGTGTGAAACTACAATTAATTTTAAGAGAAGAGAGGAAATTAAAATGAAAAAATCACAAAGCACAAAGGCATTAAAAAGGGGAAGGCTTGCAAAAGCTGCAGCAGCAATATTATCTATGACACTTTTACTCGCGGGATGTTCTCAGGCGCAGGATACCCAGACATCAGAATCTCAGGATGAAAAGCTCAAGATAGGAATAACTCAGATCATAGACCATCCGGCGCTGAATGCATCAAGAGACGGGTTCGTTCAGAGACTTGAAGAGCTGGGGATAGATGCAGAGATAAGCATGCAGGATGCGCAGGGAGATATAGCCAATGCTCAGATGATAGCAGAGAAATTCGTGAGCGATGACTCAGACCTCATACTTTCGATAGCTACTCCGACCTCACAGGCGGCTCAGACAGCGACTAAGGGAAAAGACATTCCGGTCATATTCACTGCAGTATCGGATCCGGTGTTCTCGGGGCTGCTTCAGAATGCAGATGCTCCAGAAGCCAACATTACGGGCGTAACAGATGCGGTGAGCATTGAAAACCGAAGAGCGATGTTTGAGATACTCAAGGAGCTCAATCCGGAGATAAAGAGCGTGGGAATAGTATTCAACACAGGAGAATCAAACTCACAGGTACAGATAGAAGATATCGAAAAGGTTGCAGCAGAATTTGGAATAACCGTTGAAAAGACAGGGATTGCCGCAATTACGGAAATAAATCAGGCGCTTGAATCGGTTGCAAAGAAATCAGATGCACTGATGCTGATAAATGACAATATGATAGCGTCTTCAATGGAGCTGATAGCATCTACTGCAAAAGAAAAAGGGATAATAACAATATCGGGAGATTCAAGCCATGTGGATTCGGGCGCACTTATATCAGTGGGAATAAGCTACTTCGATCTAGGCGTGCAGGCAGCAGACATGGCAAAGCAGATTCTTGTAGACGGGACTGAGATAAGCCAGATTCCGGTAAAGAGTTCATCAAATTTCATAAAGAAGGTAAACACGGAAACTATGGCTGCACTTGGCCTTGATAAAGATAATAAAGCGTTCGGTGACGCGCAGTTCACGGAATAATAGAGATAGAAAAGAAAGGAAGACATCATGAGCGGACTATTACAGGTAACTATCGAGCAGGGACTTATTTTCTCGGTGCTTTCGATAGGGGTTTATATAACATACAAGATACTGGACTTTCCGGATCTTTCGGTAGAGGGCACATTTCCACTTGGAGCATTTGTATTTGCAAAATTCATTCTTCTGGGAGTTTCTCCAGGCACGGCAACACTTATGGCGCTGCTTGCCGGAGCTGCCGGAGGGCTTGTGACATACACGCTGAATATAAGATTCAGGATAAAGGCCATACTTGCCGGAATACTGACCATGACGCTACTCTACTCTGTCAACCTCAGGATAAACGGAAAATCCAACATAGGACTTTCATCCTTTGAGACTATATTTGACAGTTTTGGAAAAATGACGGTACTCATTGTGGTTGTATTTGCCGTAAAGCTGCTCATGGACAGATTTCTCAAGTCGGAAACAGGATATCTTCTAATAGCGACCGGAGACAATGAGACTCTCGTAAAATCTCTTGGACAGAATTCGGACAGGTACAAGATGATGGGACTGATGATATCAAACGCACTTGTAGCGCTGAGCGGGGCTCTCATGGCACAGTCTCAGGGATTTGTCGATATCACGATGGGAAACTCCATAATAGTGGTCGCGCTGGCATCTATTATCATAGGAGATACGGTCATGCAAAGGAGCAGCATACTCAAAGGGACTACAAGAGCGATCATAGGAGCCGTGGCATACAAAATGATAGGAGGGCTTGCCATAGAGATGGGACTTGCCCCTACGGATCTCAAGGCGATCAGCGCCTTCATAGTAATCGCCTTTCTGGCTTACAACAATATGAAGACATCAAAGCTGAAAAGTGCTGCTTAATTTGGATTGGAGGATAATATGTTAAAGATAAGAGGAATGAACAAAAGCTTCAACGCAGGAACCGAAAATGAAGCGAATATTTTTTGCAATTTCAATCTTGATATAAATGAGTGTGAAACCACTGTCATACTGGGAGCAAATGGATGTGGAAAGAGCACACTGTTCAACATAATAAGCGGAGTTATGCCGTGTGAATCGGGAGAGATATCTCTTGACGGCAAGAAGCTTGACGGACTGAGGGAGCACCAGAGATCAGCGCATATAGGAAGGGTCCATCAGAATCCTTCGCTGGGGGTATCGCCTTCGCTTACCATACTCGAGAACATGTCTCTCTCAGACAAGAAATGCTCGCGATTTGGATTCAGGAAACTCGTAAAAAAAGACCAGATAAACAGGTATACAGAAATGCTGAAGACTCTGGATCTGGGACTTGAGAACAAGCTCAACACTCAGGTGAAATTCCTCTCAGGAGGACAGAGGCAGTCACTGTCACTGCTTATGGCTACTATGAAAAGGCCTGATCTGCTGCTGCTCGATGAGCATACTGCGGCGCTTGATCCAAAGACCTCAAAGGTAGTTATGGAAAAAACCATGGAGCTCGTAAGGAAGGAAAAAATAACTACGCTGATGATATCTCACAACCTGAGGGATGCAATAAAATACTCAGACAGGATAATAATGCTGGACAGAGGAAAAGTGATACTCGATACGAGGAGCAACCTCATAAGTGAGAGCGAACTTATAAAGATATACAACAGACAAAACCTGCTGGATTCTGATCAGGAACTTGAACAGGCGGTATGAATGATTTAAGGAAATAAAATTCTTATGGGCATAGGAAATAAAATTCTTATGGGCAGGGGGTTGACAGACCACCGAACCATGGGATATAATATATTTATAGAAGTGGCAGAAAATGCTTTGACTGAGGTCAAAGTGTTTTTTTCTCTTAATTTATAATATATGAGAAATAATTCACAGAAAGGAGTTGCTGCAATGGAATTTTTAGTTAACAGAAACAGGATCAGACCAATATCTATTTCACAGGGGACTCCCGTAGGTGAGGGCTTCTGCTAGCTAATCCTGAATTTTTGAAACTATATTTAAGGTAATTTTATATTAAATTGTTTGATTAATCAGGAGGATATGAAAATGAAACGTGTATTAGCATACTATATCGAAGCAGGAAAAGAAATTAATGAATCACTAGTTAAAAAACTTATGGATATGCCAGTGATAGAGACATGGAGCTCACTTATAGAGGAGTCTGCCAGAATCAATAAGGCGAAAACAAAGAATTAGTTTTAATTAAAAAATAAAGACCACATAATAAAACACCAGATCTCATTGATTTCTGGTGTTTTTAATTTACTTCAATTTACATACATTCTAAAGCGATTTTATTACAAGCTTCGCCCATTCTGAGTTTTCGTCCTGAATCCACTCACATTCCATATCGATGAAGTTCAGCCATGCATTAAGGCCATTGCTGTTTTTGCTCACGTCCGGGAATCTTCTTCCGAATATCTCCTTTATATTTTCCAGTATCTCCAGCTGCTTTTCCTTACGCAGCTCCTGACCGGCAAGCTCTGAAAGCATTTCGATGCATTCCTGCCTGGACTTGTTGTCTTCTTCATAAAGGCCAAAGATCATAAGCTGCCTCTCTCTGTTGAGGCCTACTTTTACATCTTCGATTTCTTCTGGATTTGAAAGGTATTTTTTGGCAATGTTGAGCCCTTCTATATCTCTGTCGATTTTCATTATTTTCTTTTCAAGCTGCTGATTTCTCATTCTTTTCTCTTTTCCTTATATATTGGCTTTGTAAGATTTAATTATATCACACCTCGGGCTGCTTCGCCAAAGTATTTGATATCAGGTGATAAAAATATTGCTGAAACAAGGCCTTATTGTGTTATAATAATTCTGGTAAAATTCTGAAACTTATAATATAACTTCTGAGGTGGACATGGACAATAAGACAAAGGGCGCGCTGCTCATAATAGGTGCGGCGTTTTTCTGGGGGATCTCCGGAACGGTTGCAAAAATGATTTTCAATACGGATATCGACCCCATAGAGGTATCGAATATGAGGATATCCCTTGCGGCGGTAATATGTATTATATATCTTGCTATGGGAAAGAGCAGCCTGCTTCAGGTGAGCAGCACTGGACTCAAAAGGATTGCCATATTGGGTATATCGATGGCTCTGATGCAGGGCTCCTACTATTATGCCATAGCAAGGCTCAATGTCAGCCTGGCCATATTCATACAGTACCTGTCGCCTGTCATAATCACTGCTTACTGCACTGTTGTACTTAAAGAGAAGATGACGATGTCAAGAGGAGCGGCGCTCGTGTTTGCCATGATAGGAAGCTATTTCATAATATTCGGGGGTGGGGATCTTGGTGTAGAGCTTAACATAGATGGAGTCGCAGCAGGTCTTATATCTGCCCTTTGCAGTGCGTTTTATATTATCTACGGGCAGAAATGCACAGGCCAGTATAATCCCTGGACCGTTCTGACCTTTGGGATGGCAACGGGAGCATTCATATATATGTTCATATGCCCTCCATGGATCCTGTGGGCAGGAAGGACCAGCGCAGAGCTGCTCTTCGTTGGATATCTGGCTGTGTTCGGCACGGTCGTTCCCTTCACGCTATATCTTAATGGATTCAGATATCTTGCACCTGCAGCTGTGAACATTATAGGCATGTCCGAGACGGTAATAGCATCCATATCAGCATACGTTATCCTGGGAGAGCTGCTAAGCGCAAAGCAGATAATTGGAGCGGTGCTTATAGTGCTTGCGGTAATAACTATTCAGAGCTTTGATTATATAATGGAGTTAATCAGGGGGAAAATATAACATCTTCAAGAGTAAGGCGAAAGCTGGCAAGGATTACCATGATATCTGGATATCATATCAAATGTACCCGAAATATTAAGGGGTGTACCTATTGAAGATACACCCCTTAAAAGCAGGTTCAACATAAATGTCCTTATGCTAAAGCGTGAGTATACACGTTAAGCTCTATTTCCAGGATATATCTGCGGCCTTTCTTGGCACGGTCCTTCTGTATTTTACATCAGGATATCCTATGGTCATGCAGGTGACGATGTGCTTGCCTTCCGGTACACCGGCCATCTCCCTTATTTCTGGATTTACTGCGACAGCTCTGACAAAGAAGCCGCTGAAGAAAGTTCCCAGGCCAAGTGCATTAGCCATGAGCTCCATGTTTGAAGACGCAAGCGATGCATTCACGTCTGAAAATGCAGTAGTAATTATTATTGCCGGCGCATTGCAGAAGAGCTTGTCGTTTTCTGCAGGGTTGTCCCTGTATTTTCTGTACATGTCAACCCACATCTTCGCATACATTCTGTGGGACTCATTTTCCGGAGATGGATTTGCAAGGGTATGCTCTCCCATATGATAAAGCGTTTCATAGGTAATCTCCTTTATTTCCTCCAGATTTTCTCTTACGACTGTATATGAAACGTCCTGAAGATTTCCGCCTGTCTGGGTGAACCTTCCGGCTTCTATTATAGCTTCGAGCTTATCCTTTGCCACGTCAATTGACTTGAACTGTCTTACGCTCCTTCTGAATTTTATGAAGTTCAGCAGGTTTTCAGGATCTATGTCAAACTTTTCCTTTGAGTATTCCTTAACCTCATGCATGTCATATTCGTCAGTGGTAATTGCATTTACCGGACATACTGCAATGCAGTGTCCGCATTTGAAGCAAGTTATGTTTCTGATCTTTGCCTTGCCTGACGACATCTTTATATCACCTGTAAAACAGTCTCTGGCGCAGAGGCCGCATCCGGTGCATTTTTCGGTATCTACTTTCATCATTGTTATTCTCCTTTATCACTGTTCCTTGAATATTTTTCTGAGCCCGTTAATGTCAGTTATCTCTATACGGTTTCTGGATATGCTCACCAGGCCATCTGCCTGAAACTGCTTCAGGAGTCTGGTTATTACCTCTCTTGCCGTTCCGAGCTCCCTTGCTATGATATCGTGCGTGAGGCTGAGGGTATGAGAGTCTGAGAGCGAAGCCTGATCGAGCAGCACGCCCGAAAGCCGGGAGGCCATGTTTGTGAATACATACTGCTCGAATATCCACATTACATCTGAAAATCTTGAGCTCACAAGGTCGAGCATGAAGCTCTTTACCGCGAGGTTTCTGTTGCTTATGTCATTAAATATATCGGCAGGGATTATAAGTATGCTGCTTTCCTTTTCGACGTCTATATTTATTTCAAAATTAATATTTCTGAGCATGCATGACGCGCTGAAAATACAGCTGTCCATATCAAGCAGGCGATAGAGAGTTATCTGCTTTCCATCGTCAGAATGGCTGTATATCCGCAGCTGTCCTGACTTTACCATCAGAAAGCCGGTGCAGTCATCTCCTGAGTGCGCAAGGATCGTATTTTTCGCATAAGTCTTTTTTATGAGGCTGTTCTTTATCGTGCCTCTTTCCTCGTTCGAAAGATCTTTCCAGAATGGAAGAGAATTCTCCATAAATTTGATATCCTTATCCTGCAAATCTAGCCCTCCCATAAAAAATGTAACATAATGATCAGTCAATAATAATTATAATAAACTTTAATTCGACAATTTGCAAGTCATGCAGCAGCTAAGTAATAAAAAATGACTTTTTTTAAAAAAAAGTTAACAAATTAACTGAGATATGTGATATAATAAAAAAGTTAAAAATCATAATTTTACTTTACATTATAAACTTGCTCCTGTAGAAATTTGGACGGGTTTTTTTGATTGTGCAAAAAATGTATTGACATTCAAAATTATGTATAGTAAAATTTAAAGGTAAAACCATAATTACACCAATCTATGTTATGGAATGGATCCTTCTAGTTAATACCACTATAGGAGGTGCACTATGAGAGTAAAAGTGACGTTAGCATGTCAGGAGTGTAAGCAAAGAAATTACAATTCTATGAAAAACAAGAAAAACAATCCAGACAGGATAGAACTTGAAAAGTATTGTAAGTTCTGTAAGAAACACACTACACATAAAGAAACTAAATAAGTTAGTAAAGGGTGTGAGTCAATGCAAACAGAAGCAAAAGGGAAATTTTCTCTTGGAAAATTTTTCAGTGAAGTTAGAACTGAATTAAAGAAGGTACACTGGCCGACCAAAAAAGAAATGCTCAGCCATACGGCGACAGTTATACTGACAGTAGTTGTAATGGCTGTTATTATCTACGGAATAGATTCAGTATTTGGATTTATTATGAGTAAGATATTAGGAAACTAAGGGGGACTGGCCTTGAGCGAAAAAGCACAATGGTATGTCATTCATACCTATTCCGGACACGAGAACAAAGTTAAAGCTACTATCGAAAAATCTGTAAAGAATCGAAACATGGAGGATATCATCCAGGATGTTGCGGTTCCGGTTGAAGAGCTTACTGAAATCAAGAATGGCAAGAAAAAGGTAAAACAGAGAAAGATATTCCCGGGTTACTGTCTCGTTAAGATGATAGTGACGGATGAATCGTGGTATATCGTCAGGAACACCAAAGGTGTCACCGGCTTCGTAGGACCAAATTCAAAGCCTATAGCTCTTACGCCTGAAGAGGTAGACAACATGGGTCTTGAAAAAGAGATCAGAACAGTTTTAGATATTGACTTTGAGATCGGGAATAAGGTCGAGATAATAGCGGGAGCATTCAAAGATTTTGAGGGAACAGTCGAAGAGATAAATCCTGATGATGCTACTGTTAAAGTCAAGATATTCATGTTCGGAGATAGAGAGACATTGCTAGAATTAGAGATGTCACAGATAAGAAAAGTAGATTAAGCTACTTGGATAACAGGAGGTGTCATTAAATGGCTAAAAAAGTAATTGGACAAATAAAACTTCAAATACCAGCAGGTAAAGCTACTCCAGCGCCACCGGTAGGACCGGCTCTAGGACAGCACGGAGTTAACATAATGGAGTTTACAAAGCAGTATAATGCAAAGACTGCTGATCAGGCTGGACTGATAATACCAGTAGTAATCACTGTATATCAGGACAGATCGTTCTCTTTTATAACTAAGACTCCACCAGCAGCTGTTCTTATAAAGAAAGCTTGCAAGATAGAGTCAGGTTCAGGAGAGCCAAACAAGAAAAAAGTAGCTAAGATAACAGCTGCACAGGTTAAGGAAATAGCAGAGCTTAAGATGCCAGACCTTAACGCTGCAAGCGTAGAGTCAGCTATAAGCATGATTGCAGGAACTGCAAGAAGTATGGGAATCGTTGTAGAAGATTAATTCTATTTGCTTATATAGATTGGTGGGAGGCAAATAAAATTTTACCGTTATTACCACAAAGGAGGAAATGATTATGGCTAAACAACCTAAGAAGTACCAGGAAGCTATCAAAAAGTTTGACAGACAAAACTTATATGTTGCTTCTGAGGCGCTTGGAATAGTTGTAGATGTGGCATCAGCAAAGTTCGACGAAACAGTTGAAGCTCACATAAAGCTAGGCGTAGATTCAAGACACGCAGATCAGCAGGTTAGAGGAGCAATAGTGCTTCCACACGGAACAGGAAAAACTAAGAGAGTACTTGTATTCGCAAAAGGAGAAAAGGCTAAAGAAGCAGAAGCAGCAGGCGCAGAGTTTGTTGGAGCTGAAGACCTTGTAGCAAAGATCCAGGGCGAAAACTGGTTTGAGTTTGACGTAATAGTAGCTACACCGGACATGATGGGTGTAGTAGGAAGACTTGGAAAAGTATTAGGACCAAAAGGACTTATGCCAAACCCTAAGTCTGGAACTGTAACATTCGATGTTGCGAAGGCAATTGACGAGATCAAGGCCGGAAAAGTTGAATACAGACTTGACAAGACAAACATAATCCACGTACCAGTAGGAAAAGTATCTTTCGGCAAAGAGAAGCTTACAGAGAACTTCCATGCACTTATAGAAGCAGTTATAAAGGCAAAGCCATCTGCAGCTAAAGGACAGTACATCAGAACTGTTACATTTGCAAGTACAATGGGACCTGGAGTAAAAGTTAACCCTGTAAGAGTTAACGAATAGTTTTATTGTTGACAAACAAAAAAAGTATAGTATACTGAAAAAGTTAAAAAGTGAATAGTACACTGTAGACAGCAGGTGTCAAAGTAAATCCTGCCGAGGTTGTTTGTTATATAGAACTTATGCCTTCGTATGTCTGCGTGACTACGAAGGCTTTTTTGTATAAAATACGAAAGAAGGAGGTACTAGATATGTCAAAGGCAATCGAAATCAAACAGGTTGTAGTTGATGAGATAGCAGACAAATTAGCAAGAGCTCAGTCAGTAGTTGTTGTTGATTATAAAGGTCTTACTGTTGAACAGGCTACAAGCTTAAGAAATAAATTCAGAGAAGCAGGTATAGATTACAAGGTATACAAGAATACACTTGTAAGAAGAGCTGCTGCACAGGTAGGAAACCTTGAGAAGCTTGATGATGTTAACCTTGTAGGAACAAACGCAATAGCATTCGGATACGAAGACGCTGTTACTCCTGCGAAGATAGTAGCAGATTTTGCTAAAACATGCCCTGCTTTAGAGTTCAAGATGGGTTATGTAGAGGGTGAGTACTACGATGCTGAAGGAATGAATGCAATCGCTAAGATACCATCAAGAGAAGCTCTTATCGCTAAGCTTCTTGGAAGCTTCAAGGCTCCAGTTTCTAACTTTGTATACATGCTTGATGCACTTGCAAAGCAAAAAGAAGAGCAAGGTGCTTAATCTTTAAAAAATCAACTATATTAATTAAAATATAATAATTTAAAAATAATGGAGGTAAATAAAATGACTATAGAGCAAATTTTACAAGCTATCGAAGAAATGAAAGTTTTAGAGTTAAATGAACTAGTTAAAGCTGCAGAGGAGAAATTCGGTGTATCTGCATCTGCTCCTGTAATGGTAGCTGCTGCTGGAGACGGTGGAGCTGCTGCTGAAGAGAAGACTGAGTTTGATGTAATCCTTACAGAAGCTGGAGCTTCAAAAGTTGGAGTTATCAAAGTAGTAAGAGGAATAACTGGACTAGGTCTTAAAGAAGCAAAAGATCTTGTTGACGGAGCACCTAAAGCTGTTAAAGAAGGCGTTTCTGCTGACGAAGCTAAGAAAATCGTTGAAGAACTTGAAGCTGCTGGAGCAAAAGCAGAAGTTAAGTAATTCGGAATTAACAATAATGCAATCAGATATCCACAAAAGGCTATGCCTCTTGTGGATATTTTGTATTGCGCCGACTTGACCTTTGAGCCAAGTTTGTATAAACTATACATAGAAGACAAACAGATTTTTTCAGAAGGAGATGGACAATGAGGCCTGGAGATTCAATAATGTATGTAAAGGGCGTAGGAGAAAAGAAGGCCCTGAAATACAAAAAACTCAATATAGAGACGGTCGAAGAGCTTCTGTATCATTTTCCTGCCAGATACGAAGACCGTACCGTCGTAAAGCGATTTGATGAGATAGCAAATGATGAGAAGGTATGCTCATATGGTACGATCGTAAATTTTGAAAAGAGTACCCCGAAGCGAAACATGACCATCGTAAAAGTGGTCGTAAGACAGGGCAGCGAAGGTGCGTTTCTAACTATATTCAACAATGAATATGTAAAGGACAAATTCAGCGTGGGAGACAAGATCTCATTCTACGGAAAAGCAAAAAAAGTATTCGGAAGGCTCGAATTCAATGCTCCTGACATAGAGAAGTTTGGGGAGAACAGCCTGACGAACACCATATACCCGGTATACAACCTGACGCATGGACTCTCCAATCCGGAGATTCACAAGTCAGTAAAGGACGCACTATCAAAGATATCTTACAAAGAGATGGAGCACATACCGCAGGAGTTTCTCGAAAAGCATCACATATGCCCCGTCGAATATGCCCTCAGGAACATTCATTTTCCATCAGGCGTAGATGCACTCAAGATAGCCAGGTTCAGGTTCATATATCAGGACTTCTTCATGCTTCAGCTCTATCTTCTTATGATGAAGAAATTCGCACGCCAGCACAGCACCTACAGGATAACACCACCCGAGCAGCTTTCAGCCTTCATATCGCAGCTTCCATTTGAACTTACGTCGGCTCAGAAACGGGTGATGGAAGAAATCAGAAGGGACATGGACATGGACGTTCCCATGCAGAGGCTCGTACAGGGTGACGTAGGAAGCGGAAAGACCATAGTGGCTTTCTACAGCGCATACAACGCATTTCTCAGCGGCTGCCAGAGTACACTGATGGTCCCGACAGAAATACTTGCAAAGCAGCACTATCAGAGCGCAGTCGAGCTGTTCAGGAATACCGGGATGAGGATAAGGCTCCTCACCGGAAGCACTACAAAGAAAGAAAAGGAAAAGATATATAATGAGATATCCTCTCACGAATGCGACCTGGTAATAGGTACCCATGCCATAATTCAGGATCAGGTAAGCTTTGCAAAGCTTGCTCTGGCGATAACTGATGAGCAGCACAGATTTGGGGTGAGGCAGAGAAACAGCCTTTACAGCGGCTACGAGATAATGCCTCATGTGCTCGTTATGACTGCGACTCCGATCCCTAGGACGCTTTCGATGATAATACAGGGAGACCTTGATGTTTCGCTGATAGACGAGATGCCAAAGGGCAGGAAGCCTATCGAGACGATGGCCATAAGGCATACGCTCCGAAAAAATGCCTATGAAAGATGCATAGACGAGATAGACAGGGGAAGGCAGGTATATGTAGTATGCCCTCTCGTAGAAGAAAGTGAAGACCTTGACATAAAATCAGCGCAGGAGCTCTTTGATGAGCTCAGCCAGAATCAGTTCAGCCGCTACAGGGTAGGGCTGCTTCACGGCAAGATGAAGCCGGCAGAAAAGGCAGAGATAATGAAAGCCTTTGAGGAAAGAAGGACAGATGTACTTATATCGACAACGGTCATAGAGGTCGGCATAAATGTTCCAAATGCCACGGTGATGGTTATAGAAGACGCACAGCGCTTCGGGCTTTCGCAGCTCCACCAGCTGAGAGGAAGGGTAGGGAGAGGAACTCATGAGTCCTTCTGCATACTCATCTACAGCGGAAATTCAGACATACTCAAGCAGAGGATGAAGATAATGACAGAGACGAACAACGGGTTCATAATATCCGAAAAGGACCTTCTGCTAAGAGGCCCGGGAGAGATGTTCGGGCTAAGGCAGCACGGCCTTCCGGAATTCAGGATAGCCGACCTCACAAAGCACATGAATGTGCTGTATCTCGCTCAGGAAGATGCAAGGCAGCTCATTGATGATGAATCTGATCAGAGAAGCTCAGAGAAGGAAAAAGTGCTCGCGAGAGTCAGGGAAAGATTTGAAAAGGAAATAAAGACAATAGCGCTGAATTAGCGGTTTTGACAGGAGAATATAATGAGGATAATCGCAGGAAAAGCAAGAGGGAAAAAACTGAAGACCCCGGATGGCGATCATATAAGGCCAACCCTTGACAGAATAAGGGAAAATATATACAACATGATAGGAACCGGCATAAGAGGCTCGGTATTTCTCGACCTTTTTTCAGGGACCGGAGCAATGGGCATCGAAGCGCTCTCAAGAGGCGCCAATAAGGTGTATTTCGTAGACAGCGACAGGAGATCATACGAGCTTACCCAATATAACATAAAAAGCGCGAGACTCGAAGAAAATGCACTCATATACAATATGGAAGCAGAGAGAGCGCTTGAGCAGTTCGAAAGACAGGGCGTCAAGTTTGACATCATATTCCTGGACCCTCCATATAATAAGGGAATTGTTCAAAAAATCTTGCAACAATTGGAAAAATACAATATAATGCAAGATGAAGGAACAGTCATAGTTGAAACTGACAGATCAGAGGAAACTCCGGAAAGCATCGGAAAATTCTTCAGGGAAAGAGAAAAAAACTATGCAGCAACTAAAATTACATTTTATGGAGTAGCCAATGAATAAAAACAAAGCAGTATATCCGGGAAGTTTTGATCCGCTGACAAACGGACATCTTGACATAATAGAAAGGGCCTCAGAGCTTTACGACGAAGTTACGGTAGCGCTGCTTATCAATACAAGCAAAAAAGGGCTTCTTAGCTTTGAAGAAAGGCTTGAGATACTAAAGAAAGAGACAGCAAGGTTCAGCAACGTAAAAGTGGATTTTTTTGGAGGTCTGCTTGTAGAATACTGCAGGGAAAAGGATATAAAAGTAATAATCAGAGGACTCAGAGCAGTTTCCGACTATGAGTATGAGATGCAGATTGCTCAGATGAATCGAAATTTAAATAAAAGCGTGGAGACCATATTTTTGATGACTAATACAAGGTATTCGTTCCTCAGCTCAAGCGTAGTAAAGGAAGTAGCCAAATTTGGCGGGGATATCTCTGAAATAGTACCAAAAATCGTGGAGGAAAAACTTAAAAAAGTGTTCAGGGAGGGGTAATAAGATGGAAGTGCTTAGCATACTTAATGAACTCGAAGAAATGATAGAAGGTTCGAGAAGTGTATTTGGAAACAAGGCAAGTATAGACAAAAACAGAGCTATTGAACTGATAACTGACATAAGGATAGGACTTCCTGATGATTTCAAGCAGGCTGAGTGGATAAGCCAGGAGAGACAGAGAATAATCTATGACGCACAGGAAGAGGCTGAAAAGATAATATCTGATGCAAAGCTCAGAGCAGAGGAGATAATAGAGCAGGACAACATAACCCAGGCGGCATACAGAAAAGCTGCGGACATAGTCGCAGAAGCAGAATATGACGCTAAGGAGCTTAGAAACGGAGCAGTGAGATATTCTCAGGAAATACTTAAGAAAGTGTCAAAGGACATGAAGGCTCTTACAGAAAAAGTGCTCACTAACCACAAAGAGCTCGGTGAGATGCTTATAGACGATGATGAGGAAGAAGCTATAGAACAGTAAGTAAAGGGAGCTGAAGAAGCTCCTTTTTATATTAGGTAATTGTTCATGGAGGATAATATGAAGACCGTTGGCATAGTTGCTGAATACAACCCGTTTCATCTGGGGCACAGATACCATATAGAGAAAGCAAGGCAGCAGACCGGTGCAGACTCGGTCGTAGTCGCAATGAGCGGAAACCTCGTGCAGAGAGGAGACTTGTCGCTCACGGACAAGTTCATAAGGGCGGAGGAAGCTGTAAGAAACGGGGCAGACCTGGTTCTGGAGATACCGGTATGCTACAGCTGTCAGAGTGCGGAGATATTCGCAAAAGGAAGCATAGAAATCCTTGACTCGCTTAGGGTAGTGGATTTTCTTGCGTTTGGATCTGAAAGCGCAGACCTCTGCTCTATAAAGAAAATCGCAGACATCCTGACATATGAGGACGAGGCGTTCAGCAGGAGCATAAGGAGCTATCTTTCCGAGGGCATGAGCTATCCGCTTGCCAGGCAGAAGGCACTTGCACAGATAACCGGCGCGGATGAGCAGAGCATAATGTCTTCCTCAAACGATATACTTGCCATAGAATACCTCAAGAACCTTAACAGGCTTGGGAGCAGCATCACGCCTGTTGCCGTGAAGAGAGTCAGCAGCACATATAATGACGAGAGCATAGACCGGCTTTTTCCAAGTGCCACGGCCATAAGAAAGCTGATCCTTGAAAATAAAGCATCGACTTTCAATCTGAAGGAGACGCAGAGACTGCTCATGAGATCAGTGCCGCAGGGCATGGCCTCAGAGCTCGCCAGAGGGATAAGCGAAGACAATCTCTTATGTCTCGATGATTTCTATCCCGAGCTCAAGGCGGTCATGTTCAGGGAGCAAACTGAAATAAAGCGCTTCTTCGAGGTAAACGAAGGCATAGAGAACCTGATCCTCAGAAACCTCCCTGCCTGCCACAGTCTCGAGGAGCTGATAGAAAAAGCAAAGACGAAGAGATATACGAGGACAAGGATAAGAAGGACTCTCTTAAACATACTGATAGGCATCACCAGGTCAGATATGGAGAGGATACTCGGAAAATCTGAGCAGCACTGCGAAACCGACAGAAACAGCAGGCCCTATGCAAGGGTGCTCGCGTTCAATGACAGGGGGCGGATTCTCCTCAGAAGGATAAATGAAAGCAGAGACGACAGCAGCGCAGATATAATCAACAAGGCGGCAGCGTTTGAGGCATCATCTGAGCTTCAGCAGATAAAGCTGAGGTATGACAGGATAGCGAACAATATGTATTATTCAAAATTCAAGGCATACAGAAAAGGAATCAGAACGGAAAATGACATTATGATGTCACCGGTATATATAAGAGATTAATAATTGGAGGTAAGATGGAACAGTTTTTCAGAACATATCTTCTGCTTGGAGCAGAGGCAATGGAGGCACTAAAGAATTCGCACGTGGCAGTATTTGGGGTAGGCGGGGTAGGAAGCTTTTCTGCAGAAGCCATAGTAAGGAGCGGAATAGGCGAAATAACACTCATAGACTTTGATACAGTGGACATAACCAATATAAACAGGCAGATACCGGCGCTTACGACAACTGTAGGAGAGCTCAAGACTCAGGTCATGAAGCAGAGGCTGCTTTCAATAAATCCAGAGCTTAAGATAAATATCTTCTCCGAAAAATATCTTCCGGAAAACAGCGAGGAGTTCTTCGGGGTCAGATATGATTATGTAGTGGATGCAATAGACATAGTGACATCAAAGATACATCTCATAAAGACGTGCAGGGAAAGGGGAATACCAGTTATAAGCTCAATGGGAATGGGAAACAAGACGGACCCGACAAAGATTCAGATAACGGATCTGTCAAAGACCAGCGTGTGCCC